>NZ_JBHRRZ010000011.1:0-65131 GCF_042643265.1 Virgibacillus sediminis
AAAGCACAAGCAGCGCTATCATTCGAACTCAAAGAAAGATTCCGATTGAAGGATGTCCTACAGGTAGTGGGTGTTCCTGAATCCTCCTATCACTATCACGTGAAAAGAATGAAGGCAGAAAATCCGGTTCAGACTCTGGAAGAAGAAATCCAATCCATTTTTGAAGAACACGATGGTAACTATGGTTACCGCCGTATCGGCTTGGAGTTCAGGAATAGAGGTATACAAGTAAATCATAAGAAGATACAGCGCATCATGAGAAAATTGGGACTGAAGGGAAACAAGTTTATGCGGAAATCACGCCGTTATAGTTCCTATAGAGGGACTGTCGGTACCCTGGCCAAGAATCGAATTCGCCGCCGTTTCCATACGAATGTGTGTCATCAGAAGCTGACAACAGACATTACTGAATTCAAGTGTTCAAATGGTTTTAAACTCTTCCNTGGAATCAGTATGCGCCCGACATTGGAACTAGTGATGAAGCCACTGGAAGACGCCCTCCAGGTGGTTAAAAAATCAAGATACCGGACAACTATACACTCTGATCAAGGATGGCATTATCAGCATAGGAAATGGGTCAGCACTCTCAAAGAACACAATGTCTTCCAAAGTATGTCTCGCAAAGGAAACTGCATCGATAATTCACCGATGGAGAATTTCTTTGGGCTCATGAAACAGGAAATGTACTATGGAGAGTCTCTTCGTACTTACGAAGATTTAAAAAGGGATATCGAGTCTTACATCAATTATTACAATAACAATCGTATTAAACAGAAATTGGCCGGTATGAGTCCGGTTCAGTACCGTCTTCATAACAGCCAATTAACTGCTTGATATAAAACTCTAACTTTTAGGGGTCACATCAGGCTCTATAGCTGTGCGGGTCTTTTACGTTTATCAAGGATTAATCCAGTCTTGTTTGAAACGTTCAAAAGCGGCGGTGAGGCCGACTTACAAATACTCTTCAAACCACCGGCAAATATGGTTGAGCCGCTCGACGCGCAGGTCAGGTCTGCCGCTCCTGCTCAGTTCATGGCTGGCGTCAGGGAAGCGGACAAACTCAACTTCTTTCCGCTGATGCTTCAAGGTGACAAACAGCTGCTCCCCTTGTTCAATTGGACAGCGGTAGTCCTGCTCCCCATGAAGGATAAGCAATGGTGTTTCCACGTTGGCAGCATATTTAAGCGGGGAAAAGTCCCATAATTTTTCCGGGTCATCCAGCAGATTATGCCCAAGCTCCCATTTGGTAAAGAAATAACCGATGTCACTAACTCCATAGAAACTGAGCCAATTGGAGATGGAACGCTGGGTGACAGCTGCTTTGAAGCGGTTGGTATGGCTGACGACCCAGTTGGTCATGAAACCTCCATAACTCCCGCCGGTGACGCCAAGGCGCGTTTCGTCGATGAAGCTGAAATGTTCCAATGCGTAATCTACTGCATTCATCAGGTCTTCATAATCTTTTCCGCCGTAATCGGAGCGGACTGCGCCGACGAATTCCTGGCCGTAGCCATGGCTTCCACGAGGATTGATATAGAGGACGACATACCCCTTTGCTGCCAGCAGCTGCATCTCATGGAAAAATGTCTGGCCATACATGGCATGTGGCCCGCCGTGGATTTCCAAAATGAATGGATATTTTTTGCCTTGCTCAAATCCATATGGGCGCAGGAGCCACCCTTGCAGTATCCACCCATCATTGGCAGTAATGGACAGGGTTTCCGGTGCAGAGACAGATACCTCGTCAAGGAAGGCTGCATTGGCATTGGTCAGCCTCTTCAGTTCCACACCTTTTGACAGTTTATAGAAATTGCATGGGTCTGACGGGGTGCTGATCCCGAGAATGAATTCTTCGGTTTCTCCATGATAAGCAAAGCTGAAGACATGATTGTCCTCTTTATAAAGGACGTTCAGCTCTTTTTCCAAGGTGGCCTGGTATAACCCTGTCGTACCATGGTCAGTAGCGATGAAAAACAGACTGCTGTTATCCTGGCTCCAGACAGGCCCAGTATTGGCTTCTCCCAGTCTGGAATCCCCGATGAGTATATCACCAAGCTGCATATCCCATTCCCCGCTGAGACACGCGCGCTCCCCTGAATCCAGGTCATGGATGAACAGTTCATTTAATGTTGCTCCATCATATTCGAATCCATGGCCAAGATAAGCTATCTTTTTCCCATCCGGTGAGAATGCTGCACTATGGCAGCTGCCTTTTCCATTGGTGAGATTCGATATTTCTTTGGTTGCACTATCAAGCAAAAACAAGTGATTGCTCTGCTCGAAGTCTGCTTCATCGCTGAGGTTCGCCGCAAACAAAACATATCTTCCGTCAGCAGAAATATCCTGATAGCTATGGTCTGCATCTGCGGAAGTCAACTGGATGAACGTTTCATTCTCTAAATCAAAACGTACCAGCTGTGTCCGTTTATTGTCGTGAAATCCTTTAGCATCCGATTTGTATTTCAAGCGGTTGACGACAAGCGGCTGTTTCTTCTTTTGCTCGGCTTCCTTTTGACGCTCTTCCTTTGTCAGTTCTCTTTGGCTGCTGACATCAGCATCGGCCTCCAACGGGGCACTGAATAGGATGGACCGCCCGTTCTCCGCCCATGCAGGATTGGCTGCACCGTGTTTGAACTCCGTAAGCTGCTTAGCTTCGCCGCCAGCTGTAGAAAGGAGCCAGATTTGCGGCAAACCGGTGCGGGTTGACTGGAAAACCGCTTTTGAACCGTCAGGGGAGAAACGGAGGTGGCTGTTTTTATTGGTGCCGAATGTCCATGGCACTGGTTGTTGGCCTTCCAGGTCATGGAAAAAGAGGTTGGAGACATACTCATTTTCCTCATTGACTGTAGTAGCTGTATAAGTGTACGCCTTTCCGTCGGGTGTGAAGTTCGGATCACTGAAGACATCCAGACGCTTAAAATCATCGGCTTTCATTGCGCGTTTATTCGCTGGCATTTTGTTTCCTCCAATAGGTAAGTAGTGTAATTCACAGTGTAAACTGTTTCGATTCACGAATCAATTAAATTATGGGAAGATTCAACTATTACTGCTGAAAAACTGGCATTGGCAGGGGGATGGCTGACAGTGCCGGTTTAATCGTATTCCTATCGGGCGATAATGAGTAATGGGATAGACTATAAGTAGAAGCAGCAGCCAGTAAAGGGGGAGTATCGGCAGTTCGGCGGGGTTATCGACAGGAGATTCAGCTAATCAGCAGTATAGCGGGCTTATCCGCAGTTGCTCTCACATATCAGCAGCACAGCAGACTTATCGGCCGGAGCTCTCATATATCAGCAGTACATCAGGCTTATCGGCTGGAGCTCTCACATATCAGCAACACAGCCGTCTTATCCGCCGATCCCGCCGTTTTAGCCCAGGAGATCCCGCAAGTAAGATACAAATCCCAGACAATAAAAAAAGCAGTCATATGACTGCTTTTTTTTACTTGCTTACTGTCTCTTTTTCTGTGGCCTTTTCAATTCCAGCATCCTGGTCGTATGCCTGTTGCAGTTTTCTAGTGATCGGTCCGGGTTGCCCGTCCGCTATTTTCTCTGAATCTACATTGACGATCGGCATTACTTCGGAAGTGCTGCTTGTTAGGAACATCTCATCAGCATCCTGGATGTCTTCTACATGGAAGGCTTCCTCCACAAAAGGTATTTCCAAATCTTCTGCAAGGCTTTTTACCTTCATTCGGACACATCCATGCAAGATATTATTGGTTTCCGGGTGGGTATAGATTTTTCCATCCTTAACCAGATAGGCATTGGATGAGCTGCATTCTGTAACACGCCCGTCCCGGTGAAGGATGGCTTCATCACAGCCCTGTTCTTTTGCTGTCTGCTTGGCAAGGACATTCGGCAGAAGGTTAAGGCTTTTGATATAGCAGTTCTCCCAGCGTACATCACGCTGTGTAATGACTGATACACCATTCTGCAGCTTCTCTTCCGCCCGGGGAAGTTCCTGCACATATGCGTAGATGTTGGCGGGAACATCTTTTGGAAAGACATGGTCCCGTGGAGCGGTGCCACGTGAGACTTGCATGTATACTTTGCCATCCTCGTTCATATTATTCTTCTCCAGCAGCTCCAGCAGAAGGTCGGTCACTTCCCGTTTGGTAAACGGCAATTCGATCTTCACTGCTTCTGCAGAACGGAAGAGGCGGTTCACATGCTCTTCCAACAGGTAGTATCTTCCGCCGTAGATGCGGATAACTTCATAGATTCCATCTCCAAATTGGAGGGCGCGTTCCTGATATGGGTATGTCAGGTCATCGCTCGAGATAAAACTTGTCTGTGACAAAATGATTGGATAAACAGCCATAATTCATATTCCTCCTTAAACATATCCATATTCTATAACGTATCGCTTGCGATGTAAACGAACTTTTCCAGGAAATTAAATGGTCATGAATCAACAATCGGGTCAAGATAACGAGATTTTCCTGAGATTCATAGGCTACTGTCGGTTTGCTGAGGTAAGATGAGGGAAGCCATGCTGTCTCTCTCTGGACGATGAATTGGACGGGCTATTCCGGCATCCGAATGGAATAAAACTAAAAATTATAGATTTTTTTATACAAAAAAGTCGAAAAACCCCTTGCGTTTTTTCAGTTATCAAGCTATAATAATATTTGTCGTCGAAATACGACAGCAATTATTTACATAGTAATTGAGTTTTTGCGGGTGTAGTTTAATGGTAAAACCTCAGCCTTCCAAGCTGATGACGAGGGTTCGATTCCCTTCACCCGCTCCATACATATGTCATAACGCAGTGTTCTGTAGTAAAACTACGGGGCGTTGCGTTTTTAATTTTTATAGAAGTTTTTCTCCATATGCCTCCTGCTACTTGAATTCCCCTTTTCCTGCATAGTATTCTGTAAGAAATAACGATATAATTGAGGGATATAGATGAAGAATTTATTGCAGCAATTAAAACAGATCGATCATAAAGGCTATAAAGCGTACAAAAGCATACAGGGTAATTATAGCTATGAAGATTTCCGTTTATATATAGATTATGTACAAGGGGACCCGTTCGCGACTCCATCTAAACTTCGGCTGGAAATCCCGGCTTCCAAGCGCCCAGTCCGAAAAGAATGGCTCGGCACGTATTCGAGAAAGACAGCCGCCGAAGACGCGATAGCTCGCCGGGTAAAGCGCGCCATCGACAAGGGTGATTTCTTTATAAAGGGCTCGGGTAAAAGTGGGATGATCCTGTTTGATGCCCCTGGCCAGGAAGTGTTGGAGCGGAGCGCGGTTCAGATCAGCGACAGATCGATTACCGTCTGTCTATCGGTAGGGCTTCCTGCCAACGGCCGTAAAATCAATGGCAGAGAAGCGGAGAAGCTGTTTGCCAAAGCCCTTCCTTCCATTATAAAGGATTCCGTCATGAGCATTTCTGATGAAGATATCCATAAATCCATCGTCCTTGCAGATCAGCAAGATGCCGTCAGGGAGAAAATGAAGCAGGAAGGCTGGATCGCCTTTCTTGCCAATGGTTCTATTCTGCCGAGGGAAAGCGGCATCAGCAACCGACCGCTGAAAAAGGCGGTGGCTTTTCAGAGTCCGAAAGAAAATGAAGTGGAAATTGAACTTCCGCACCGGGATGAACCGATCAAAGGGATGGCGATCGAAAAAGGCATCACCTTGATTGTCGGCGGCGGCTACCACGGGAAGAGTACGATGCTGGAGGCAATTGAACGGGGGGTATATTCCCATACTGCCGGCGATGGCCGGGAATTCGTACTCACGGACCCGGATGCCGTTAAAATCCGGGCGGAAGACGGCCGGCAAGTAACAGGTGTGAATATCTCCCCGTTCATTAATAATCTGCCGCATCGCCAGGATACGGCTTTCTTTTCCACGGAAAATGCTAGTGGAAGCACCTCACAGGCAGCCAATGTAATGGAAGCTTTGGAAGCAGGGGCGAGCACATTAATGATCGATGAAGATACTAGTGCGACCAATTTTATGATCCGTGACCATCGCATGCAGCAGCTGGTCAGCAAGAATAAAGAGCCGATTACTCCCTTTATTGACAAAATAAGGCAGCTGAGAGACGAACTGAATGTCTCCACCATCATGGTAATGGGCGGATCCGGGGACTATTTCGATACAGCCGATACAGTCATCATGCTGGATGAATATGTTCCTTACAATGTGACAGATCAAGCGATGGCCATTATGGAAAATTACCCGCTGGAGCGCGATACAGCCAGGGAGGAAGGTTTCGGCGATATCTCTGCCCGCTATTTCCAGCAGGCATCCCTGCAGACGAAGAAGGGAAAAAGGGAAAAGACGCAAGCGAAAGGGCTGTACAAGATCCTGATGGGAAAAACGGATATTACCTTCGAGAATACCGAGCAGCTTGTGGACCCTTCGCAAACACGCATGATTGCCGAAATCATTCAGTATCTCGACCGTACCAACGGACTAGGCGGCAAATCACTGCATGAACTTCTGGACAGCATGGAACAGCAGATGGACCGTGACGGCCTCGCTTCTTTCACTGCATTCGGCAGGCAGCACCCAGGCGATATTGCCCGGCCAAGAAGGTATGAGGTGGCAGCGGTGCTTAACCGCATGCGTACAGCGAAAGTAGAGCATAAATAATCCAAATTCAACTAGAGAGGAGTAAAGTCAATGGATACCCAACAACTGAAGCAGGAAATCATTGAATACAGCAAGAAAATAGGTATTGATAAGATTGGCTTTGCTTCTGCAGATGTATTCGGAGAATTGAGGGAAAGACTGAGGCGGCAGCAGGAGCTTGGGTATCAATCCGGCTTTGAAAAAGGTTCGCTGGAAGAAAGGACCGAGCCGGAGCGCCTGCTGCCGGAAGCACAGTCTATTATATCGGTCGCCCTTGCCTATCCGTCGAGAATGAAGGATGCTCCAAAAAGCACGAAGGAGGAGCGGAGAGGCTTGTTTGCCAGGGCGTCTTGGGGAAGAGATTATCATGACGTCCTCCGTGACCGGCTGGAAAAGCTGTCAGCCTTCATTAAGGAAAAGGCGCCGGATACGGCCGATAAAGTGATGGTGGACACTGGAGAACTATCGGACCGGGCGGTAGCCGAGCGTGCCGGTATTGGATTCAGCGGCAAGAATACGGCCATCATTACGCCGGAATTCGGCTCGTTTGTCTATTTGGGTGAACTGATCACCAATATTCCCTTCATTCCCGATGATCCGGTAGAAGACAGCTGTGGGGAATGCACCAAATGTATGGATGCCTGCCCGACAGGTGCCCTGGTGGAGGGCGGACAGCTAAATGCCCAGCGGTGTATTGCATTCCTGACCCAGACCAAGGATTTTCTGCCGGATGAATTCCGTACGAAAATCGGCAACCGGGTGTATGGCTGTGACACATGCCAGATTGTCTGTCCGAAAAATAAGCAGGTCGATTTCCACCTTCATGAGGAGTTCGAACCCGAGCATGATGTTGTCAAACCGAAGCTGAAGCCAATGCTCCGGATTTCCAATCGGGAATTCAAGGAGACTTTCGGGCATATTTCCGGCTCTTGGCGGGGGAAGAAGCCGCTCCAGCGTAATGCCCTGATTGCTCTGGGCCATTATAAGGACAAGACGGCGGTGGAAGAAATGATCGCTGTCATGAATAATGATCCCCGTCCGGTTATCCGGGGAACGGCAGCCTGGTCCCTTGGGAAAATAGGGACAGAGGAAGCTGTCCAGGCCATTGAAGCTGCGATGGAAACAGAGACTGATGACCGGGTCCTTGCCGAAATGCAGAAAGGCCTCGACTTTACCGTGGCATCGAAATAAGAAGGCCTTATACAAGCATCCCCTCCATATACTTGATAATGGAGGGGATTTTTATGGAGACTATAAAGGAAGAATGGCTGCGTTTCTTTGAAGGGGACAGAGACGGACACAGCTGGTGGTCCCGCAAGAAAGCGCTCTGGCGGGAGCGGAATGCCGAAATCGTGCGGATTATGGGCTGCGGCCAGGAGTATCGGGAATTCCGTTATGATGGCAAGCGTTTTGTCCGTTACCTGCTGCATCTTTCCTTTGTCATTAAGCAGAAAGAACATTTCCATATGGAAGAATTGGTCATCCCTTATGAATTCCGCTTAAAGAACGGGCAAGTAACAGACCATCGCGAAGTGCCCAAGCCTCCTCAATCCGAAAAAAAGCTGGATATGCTGCTCCGCGGAGAAGAAGATGCGGGCGATTACCGATTTTCCTATGACCGGCTGGCTGCCGTACAGTACGCTGAACGATGGTGGAACAGCTATAACCCTGCCTACCGGAAATTTGATGTAGATTGTACCAATTACGTCTCCCAGTGCATGCGTGCGGGCGGAGCTCCCATGCACGGCCAGCCGGTTCGGGACCGAGGCTGGTGGTACAGCGGCGATAATTGGAGTTACAGCTGGGCGGTCGCCCATTCCTTGCGCTGGTATTTGAGTGGTTCGACAAAGGGGTTGCAGGGAAGGGAAGTGGAAAATGCGGAGGAGCTGATTCCTGGGGATGTCATTTGTTATGACTTCCAGGGTGACGGGCGCTGGGACCATAATACGATCGTAGTGGCAAAGGATGCCTATGGGATGCCGCTGGTGAATGCCCATACGGATAACAGCAGGAACCGTTATTGGTCCTATGAGGACTCCGCCGCATGGACGCCGGAGATCTCCTATAAATTTTTCCGGATTGGGGCGGATTAATGATATAATCAATAATTATGTGATTAAGCTTGTAAGGAGAATGGAACCGTGAGTTTACATGTAGTATTGTTTCAGCCGGAAATCCCGGCAAACACAGGAAATATATCCAGAACCTGTCTGGGAACAGGGGCGACTCTGCACCTGATCCATCCGCTGGGCTTTTCCATTGACGACCGGATGGTCCGGAGGGCAGGCCTTGACTATTGGAAGGATGTCGATATCAAAGAACATCAGTCGATGGATGAATTGTATGCCAAGTATCCGGACGCAAGCTATTATTATATAGAAAACTTTGGCAGCCGGCATTATACCGATTTCGATTTCAGCGATCCGCAAGAAGAGATTTTCTTCGTTTTCGGAAGGGAAACCAGCGGAATCCCCGAAGAATTGCTGATCGGTAAAGAGGATCAGTGCCTCCGGATTCATATGACAGATAAAATACGCTCCTTGAATCTTTCCAACACTGCGGCCATCATTATATACGAAGCACTCAGGCAGCAGGGATTCCCCGGAATGGAATAGCAGAAGACGGGGTGGGGCATAACGGGGCTGTTAAATTCAAAAATTGAACGATGAATTATTTCCGCAGCGGGCATCTCCGCTAAACAAGATGCCTGATTCATTCGCATTTTTCTCTTGATCCAACACTTTCGTCTCAACCACAGTAAAAGGCGCCGTGCAGTGTAAACTGCACGGCGCCTTGTTATATCCTTATTGATCTTTCTTTGGAACTCCTGGTTTTGCATCATAGCCTGCAGTGAAGAATGAAGTGATGAATGTAAGGATGACACCCATTAATAGTGCTAGTTTCATTTTGACTTCCTCCTTTAGCCTGTATGTAGAAGCATCTTATTTTATATTATGGTTTCATTATACAAAATAAATGCCGGAATGGAAACAAAATCGGAAAAATCCCCTTGTTTCCGTATGATTTCCCCCTTCTTCATGTCGATTAATTCGACTATTTCCAGTTATCGATTTGTTTCATAAATTTTATAATCGGATATATTGTTTCCTGTCAAGAAATGAGGTATATTAGTTTGTGAAGATAATTTACCAGTTATACGCTGGTAACCGAGTGAAAATGTAAACCGTTTCACAGCGGAAGAAGCTAACTTCTAATGGGGGTAATAAGACGTGGCACAGAATGAGGAATCTAGTGAAAGATTCTGGGGACAGTTTCATGGACCTAATATGGGGTACGCGGAAGAACAATATGAACTTTATAAGAAGGATCCGGAGGCAGTTGATCCATCTACGAGGGAGATTTTTGAACAACATGGAGCACCTTCCTGGCTTGGGGGCACATCAGCAAGCGAAGCTCAGCTGTCTGATACTTCATCTGTAAAAGATGTGAAAAAATTAACCTCAGCATGGAAACTTGTTGAGGCTATTCGCCGTTTTGGCCATTTGGAAGCGGACATCTATCCGGTCGGTCACGACAAGACACGGAAGTCCAATTTGGTCGACCCGGCTACATATGGGTTGAGTGAAGAAGACCTGGAAAGTATACCGGCATCCTGGTTATGGGAGAAGGCGCCTGCCGGTGTGGACAACGGGCTGGATGTCATCAAGGAACTCAGGAAATATTATACCGGAACAATCACCTTCGAATTTGATCATGTGAACAATGAACAGGAGCGCAGGTGGCTGACAGATTTCATTGAGGAAGGAAATGCACGGGTAGACCTTTCGGATGAAGAAAAGCAGCAGCTGCTTGGCCGTCTGGTTGATGTAGAAGTTTTTGAGGGATTTCTTCATAAAACGTTCGTCGGGCAGAAACGTTTTTCCATTGAAGGGCTCGAGTCCATGGTCCCAATGCTGGATCAGGTCGTGAAGTATGCTACGAGGGACAAATTCGAAAATATCCTGATGGGAATGGCCCACCGCGGACGGTTATCTGTATTGGCTCATGTACTTGGCAAACCATTCGACAAGATTTTCTCTGAATTTCATACATCACCGAATAAAGAGCTTGTTCCTTCCGAGGGTTCGATGGGGATCAACTATGGCTGGACAGGCGATGTGAAGTATCACTTTGGCGCGGAAAAAGAGGTCAAATCGGATGAACAGTCCACAAGGATCACCCTTGCCCATAATCCGTCCCACCTTGAATTTGTCAACCCTGTGGTGTCCGGATTTACAAGGGCCGCACAGGATTATCGTTTCAAGAAAGGGTATCCTGACAGGGATGAAAACAAGGCATTTGGCGTAGTGATCCATGGAGATGCAGCATTCATCGGAGAAGGTGTTGTGGCAGAAACACTGAACCTGAGCGGCATACCGGGGTATACGACCGGCGGTACGCTCCATATCATTGCAAATAACCTGCTGGGTTATACAACGAATCAGACGGAAGGCCGTTCGACCCGTTACGCCAGTGACCTGGCAAAAGGGTTCGAAATCCCGGTCATCCGGGTGAACGCAGACGATCCGATCGCCTGTGTATCAGCCATCCGCTTTGCCTATGAATACCGGCAGAAATTCCATAAAGATTTCCTGATTGATTTGGTCGGCTATCGCCGCTACGGCCATAATGAGATGGACGAACCGCGTTCAACCCAGCCAAAGCTGTATCAGGACATTGACAACCATCCTACTGTAGCTAATCTTTTCGCAACCGAATTGCAGGAGAAAGGTGCAGTTGGAGAGGGTACGTTCGAGAAGATGAAAGAAGAAGTCGACCAAAAATTGCGTGACATCTACCATGGGATGAAAGAGAACCAAGTGGAAGATGCGGAGGCAGATGAAGTGCCGAAAGCCCTTAGAAATGGGCTCAGTGACATTGAAACTGCTGTTCCTCTCGATAAACTCCGGGAGTTGAATGAAGGGCTTCTGAAGCGGCCGGAAGGGTTCAATGGCTTCAAGAAAGTCGAGAAAATCTTGAAAAAGCGTGGGGAATCCCTGGAGGATGGAAACAAAGCCGATTGGGGAGCGGGAGAGGCACTCGCCTATGCATCCATTCTGAGTGACGGCATTCCTATCAGGCTGACCGGACAGGATACGGAACGGGGAACCTTTGCCCACCGCCATCTGGTTCTGCATGATACGGAAACCGATGAGAAATACAGTCCGCTCCATGGCCTGGAACAGGCTAAGGCTGCTTTTGATATCCGTAACAGCCCGTTGTCGGAAGCGGGAGTTCTCGGATTTGAGTATGGCTATAGTGTCCAGGCACCTAACACACTGGTGATTTGGGAAGCGCAGTTCGGTGACTTCGCGAATGCCGGGCAGGTTATTTTTGACCAATTCATCTCCGCTGCCCGGGCAAAATGGGGCGAGAAGTCGAATATGGTGATGCTGCTGCCGCACGGCTATGAAGGACAGGGGCCGGAACATTCCAGTGCACGTCTCGAACGTTTCTTGATGATGTGTGCGGAAAACAACTGGATTGTGGCTAATGTCACCTCCTCCGCGCAATTTTTCCATCTGCTCCGCAGACAGGCAGCATTGCGTGACAGTGAATCGGCACGTCCATTGGTATTGATGACGCCGAAGAGCCTGCTCAGGAACCAGCGTGTTGCTTCCGAACCGAAGGAATTTTCAGAAGGCAAGTTCCAGCCGCTGCAAATTCAGCCTAATCACAAAGCTACGAAGAAAAATGTGAAGCGCCTATTGATCGGTACGGGAAAAATAATGGTTGATTTAGAAGAAGCTATGGATAAATCGGATGAGAAGTACGACTGGATGCAGATACTTCGTTTGGAGCAGATCTATCCTTTCCCTTTAAAGGAAATGGAGAAGGAACTGAAATCACTGCCAAATCTGGAAGAGATTGTCTGGTTGCAGGAAGAACCAAAAAATATGGGAAGCTGGGATTTCGTCGACAACTATTTGAGAGAACTGTTAAAAGACGGACAACGCTTGCGCTATGTTGGACGCCCGCATCGCGCCTCACCTGCAGTCGGGGTTCCGAATGTGCATAAGACCGAACAAAATCATATCATAGAAGAAGCTTTACAACCGACCGAAGGAGGAGATTCCCAGTGAAAGAAATCAAAGTACCAGAATTAGCAGAATCGATTACAGAAGGAACAGTAGCAGAGTGGCTCGTTCAGAAAGGCGATAAAGTGGAAAAAGGCGATCCGGTACTGGAACTGGAAACAGATAAAGTAAATGTGGAAGTAAACTCCGAGTTCGCCGGGGTCATCACCGAGTTTATGGTCGAAGAAGGGGATGACGTGGAAGTAGGCGATGTCATCGCCAAGCTGGATGAAAATGGAGAGGCCGGTGCCTCTGACGAAGGTTCAGATGAAAAGGAAGAAAAGAAAGAAGAAGCATCGAAGGAAGAGAAGCAATCCTCCGACAAACCTGAGAAAGAGGAAAAGAAAGAAGAGGAAAGCAGCGATAAGGGGAATGGCGAGGTGATTGCTTCTCCAGCCGCCAGGAAGCGCGCCCGCGAACTGAACATTGATTTAAGTGAAGTAAGCCCGCGTGATCCGCTGGGCCGCGTACGTCCGGAAGATGTGGACCATGCTGTCCAAGGTGGAAAGGAAGAAAAGCCTGCCAAGCAGCAGAAAGAAAGTAAACCAAAGCAACAGTCTACGGAATCAGAATTTGACAAGCCGGTGGATGTCCAGAAGATGTCCCGCCGCCGCCAGACCATTGCAAAGCGTCTTGTGGATGCGCAGCAGAATTCTGCCATGCTTACAACTTTCAACGAAGTAGACATGACCAATGTCATGAAGCTCCGCAGTCAGCGTAAGGATAAATTCCTGGAGAAGCATGATATCAAGCTTGGCTTCATGTCCTTCTTCACCAAAGCGGTTGTCGGCGCTCTCAAGGAGTTCCCGCTGCTTAATGCGGAAATCCGCGATAATAAAGAACTGATTGTCAAGAAATTCTATGATATTGGCATTGCCGTATCTGCAGAGGAAGGTCTGGTCGTGCCAGTAGTCCGGGATGCTGATCGCCTAGACTTTGCCGGTATTGAAAAAGAGATTGCCAGTCTCGGCAAGAAAGCCAGGGACAATAAATTGGGCTTGGATGAAATGCAGGGCGGTTCCTTTACCATCACGAACGGCGGTATCTTCGGTTCCATGCTGTCTACGCCAATCTTGAATGCTCCACAGGTTGGGATCTTGGGCATGCATAATATCCAGAAGCGTGCAATGGTCATGCCGGATGACTCTATTGAAGTCCGCCCAATGATGTATATTGCTCTTTCCTATGATCACCGTATCGTGGACGGTGCGGAAGCCGTACAATTCCTTGTACGTGTCAAAGAAATGATTGAAGATCCGTATGATCTTCTGCTGGAAGGATAATAGATAAGGTTTATGAGATTCCCTCTGAAAAATACAGGGGGAATCTTTTTGCCTTTTGCAGGAAAGCCTAAGAAAAAATACCCAGCAATTATTGTTTTAAATTGACGGGGAACCGGGTAGTGTTAGTATAATGGCACTAGCAGATTTCAGAATAAATAATCACTTGCATGACGTCAGACATCTTGGTACAATTACCATGAAATCAATAATGTAACCATTTACAAAATATATATGGGGAGGCTAAAAGGTGGGTATCATCCTTGGGTTGTTAGCAATTATCGTCGTGTTGGGAATTGCATTTTTACTGTCTAACGATAAGAAGAATGTTAATTATAAAGGGATCGGTATTATGCTTGTACTGCAGCTGCTGATTACCTGGTTCATGTTCAGTACGCAGATTGGACGAGTCATCATCAATACCATTGCCGACGGGTTCAATAAATTGATTGAATTCGGTACGGAAGGAATAAACTTTGTTGTCGGAGGGTTTGAAGTACAGGAAGGCGGCGTATTCTTCTTTAATGTACTGTTGCTCATTGTCTTCTTTGCAACAATTCTTCAGGTCCTTACGTATTTGAAGATACTTCCGACTCTTATCAAATGGGTAGGTACCGCGCTTTCCAAGCTTACCGGCCTGCCGAAAATCGAGTCGTTTAATGGTGTGAACAGTATCTTCTTCGGCCAGTCGGAAGCATTGATTGCCATTCGGTCGCAGTTCCACCATCTGACGGACAATCGTCTTTATATTGTAAGTGCCTCTGCCATGGGCTCTGTATCAGCATCCATCGTAGGTGCCTATATTCAAATGCTGCCGGCTGAGTACATCTTGGTTGCGCTGCCGCTGAATATGTTCAGTGCCTTGATGATTGCATCGGTGATTGCACCGGTCAGAGTACCAAAGGAAAAAGATACAGTGGATATCAGTAATGTAACAAATGACAAAAGTGTATTTGAAGCAATGGGGAATGGTGCCCTGGAAGGCGGAAAGATCGCCCTGATCGTTGCCGCCATGCTGATTGCCTTCATCGCCTCCCTTGAATTGGTAAACTGGCTGATCCAGCTGATTTTCGCAGGTGTCACCCTGCAGGAAATTCTTGGTTATATCTTGGCTCCTATTGGACTGCTGATGGGTATTGCCCCTGGTGAAGTTATTCAAGCAGGCTCCATCATGGGTACTAAAATTGTGACCAACGAATTTGTAGCCATGCTTGAATTCCAGCCGCTTATGGAAACAATGAGTGAGAAAACAATCGGTATTGTAACTGTATTCCTGACCAGCTTTGCCAACTTCTCTTCCATTGGGATCATTGCCGGTACTGTCAAAGGGATTGATAGCGAGAAAGCAGCAAGTGTATCCGGCTTCGGAATGAAGCTGCTGATCGGTTCCATACTGGCCTCTATCCTTTCTGCAACTATAGCAGGCTTGTTCTTATAAGAAACATCCGTCGATATAAGAAAAACAAAAACCGTCCGTTTGGGCGGTTTTTTTGCGCAGGTAAGGACGTACTGGAAGACCCCATGGATGTTTCTTACCTCTCCAAAAAGGAAAGATAAATCTATAGAAAGGAGAGGGTAAGATTGAGTACCGAATTCGATCTCTTTATTAATGGAGAATGGGTTTCGACAGAGGATAAGCTTAAAGTGAAGGATAAATATAGCCAGCAAGTATATGCAACTGTGTCCAAAGCTGGAGAGGGAGAGGTGGATAAAGCTATTTCCGGAGCGGAAGAGGCCTTTCATTCGAAACAGCTTTCCCCTTATGAACGCTATGAAATTCTGAAGAAAGTATCGGAACAGCTGCTGGAAGATAAAGAGGATTTTGCCCAAGTATTGGTTGCTGAAGCGGGAAAACCGCTGAAGCAGGCAAGAACAGAAGTGGAACGGGCTGCCCAGACATTCGAGGTATCTGCCGAAGAAGCGAAGCGGATCAGCGGGCATGGGGTTCCAGTTGATGCTGTGCCGGGGTCAGAAAATCGGATGGCCTATACGGTTCGTGTACCGGTCGGTGTGGTCGGTGCTATTACACCATTCAACTTTCCGATCAATCTGGTGGCACATAAAATAGGGCCCGCACTGGCAGCAGGCAATGCAGCCGTCCTGAAACCGGCAAGTGCCACGCCTGTTTCAGCACTTAAGTTGGCAGAGCTGTTTCAAAAGGCCGGGCTGCCGGCAGGACTGCTGAATGTTGTGGTTGGTTCCGGTTCGGTGGTCGGAAAGCAAATGCAGGAGGATGCACGAATTTCAACCTATACATTTACAGGCAGTGCAGAAGTAGGTCTGAAAATCAAACAGAACACTGGATTGAATAAATTGATATTGGAGCTTGGCAATAATTCACCGGTCATTATCCATAAGGATGCGGATATTGATAAAGCTGCTTCCGTCTTGGCTACCGCTAGTTTTGCATTTGCTGGACAGACCTGTATTACCCCGCAGCGGCTTTATGTCCACCGCGATGTAAGAAAGGATTTCCAGGAAAAATTGGTAGAGCAAATAAAAGACATCAAGGTCGGCAATCCAAGTGATGAACAGACGGTGGTCGGGCCAATGATCGATAAAGAAGAAGCGAAACGCGCCCAAGACTGGGTAGAGGAAGCGAAGGAGTCCGCTGCCACCGTGGTGACGGGAGGCAGCAGAAGCGGAGCTGTTTATGAGCCGACACTGCTGACAGATGTTGAGAAAGATATGAAGGTCGTGAAGGACGAGGTGTTTGCCCCTGTGGTCAGTATCCTCGAATATGAGAATCTGGATGCCTGCATAGATGAATTGAACGAGTCTCCGTATGGTCTTCAGGGCGGTATCTTTACAAAAGATCTTGATACAGCTTTCCATGCGGCGAGACGGGTGCAGGTCGGTGGTCTGATGATTAATGATTCCTCTCAATACAGGGTTGATTTGATGCCGTATGGCGGTGTGAAAGATAGTGGATGGGGGAAAGAAGGACCGAAATATTCCATTGAGGAGATGACGGAGGAACGGTTGGTTGTGCTGAATTTGGATGGTTAAGATGATTAATAAAAGCGAGGGGGGCCTCGCTTTTATTTTGGATGAGGCGGGGATAAAAGTAAATCCGGCCCGACTAGAAACCTTGGTGAGTGGATATAAGCCGCTACGGAAAATATGGCTTCGCACTGCGTCGTCTCGCCTAGGCCTGTCCTCCCGCAGGAGTCTGCGCATATTTCCTCCGCTGATATAGTTGATTGGTGCCTTTTGGGTTAGGTAATAAGCTAAGTCCCAATCCTCATTAGTAAATACAAAAATATAAAAGCTTACGGGGGAGGATTGGGTCTTCATCGATTGGGTCTTCACTATCTGCTCAATAAATATAAAGCTATCTTCCCGCGGGATAATGGCGCTGTATATGCAATAGCCTCAGTAGCAGGGCAAGGGCGCCTGCACTTAATCCGGCAATGATGCCGACCCAGTAGCCGAATGGCTCAAGAGATGTGAAGTTTGCGAGAATCCACCCGGTTGGCAATCCGATGCCCCAGTAGGAAACAAGTGCGATGATGAGTGTCATGTTTACGTCCTTGTATCCCCGGAGAGCTCCTTGGATCGGGGCGCCTATGGCATCTGCCAGCTGATAGAAGATGGCATAGATAATAAACTGCTCGGTAAGTTCGACGACCTTTGGGTTTGAATTGTATAATGCGGCGACAGGTTCGCTGAACGTGTACAATACTATGCCGGCGACAATGGCAAACAGGAGACCTCCTGATATACCGATAAATCCATAAGTACGGGCTTCCTTGTAGCGGTTTGCCCCTACTTCGTATCCTACTGCAATGGTAAGGGCGATTCCGACACTGAGTGGCATCATATAAAGCAGGGAAGCAAAATTAAGGGCGGCCTGGTGTGCTGCAATCGTATAAGTGCTGTAGACGCTCATTAAAAGAGTGACAGCAGCAAAGATACTGGTTTCGAAAAAGATTGCAAATCCGATCGGTATACCGATTCTAAGCTGTTCCCACCATGCAGAGAGGGAGGGTTTCACCCAGCTGGTTAATATAGAAAAACTCCGGAATGGCTGTAGGTTATGAATGATGGCCAGGGCAATCAGGCAGACAACCCAATAAGTGGCAGCTGTTGCAATCCCGGCCCCGATTCCGCCGAATGCCGGAATGCCAAATCCGCCGAAAATAAAAATATAGTTGAACAATACATTGAGCGGCAAAGCAATTAATATAATGACCATAGAGGTGCGGGTTTTGCCCAGCGCATCGATGAAACAGCGCACCGTATTGAAAATGAATAAAGGAATGATTCCGAGACTTAAGGCAACCAAATAGTACTTGGCAATATGCCGGACCTCTTCTATCAGGTCCATCGCATTTAGGATTGGATTCAGGGCCAGGGCTCCGGCTGTGATGACAAGCAGAGCAAGCGCACATGATAGATAGATTCCCTGCTGCACTTTAACCGGAACTTCATCCTGTTTCATTGATCCGGTCAGTTGGGCGACGATGGGGGTGATTGCCAATAGCACTCCGTTGATGCCAGTGAAGACCGGCAGCCAAAGGTTTGCTCCGATGGCTACTCCGGCTAAGTCGTCCGCCCCTGCCTGTCCAGACATGACCGTATCAAAGAAATTCATCAGCGACATGCCGAGTTGGGTGATAAGGACCGGGATCAAGATGATCGCAAATAATTTCAGTTTTTCTTTAAGTGTTTTTGTTTCGTGCATACTTCTCTTCCTTTTTTTCAATGTATCTATTACACTTTAATAAGGTATTCGGGAATTCTAACAGCCTGTTCATTTGCAGGCTGGGAAATAGTGTGAACACTATATTCGGAGCATAGTGTCCATTATACTGCTTTATCCTGGAATAAGATAGATAGAAAGGACGTACATATTATGAACAATAAGCGAATTCTCTTTACGGGTGGAGGGACTGCGGGCCATGTGATTGTCAATCTGGCTTTGATACCTCAATACCGGGAAGACGGCTGGGAGATAGATTACATTGGCTCGGAAAATGGAATTGAACGCAAGCTGATCGAGCCATTGGAAGGGGTAACCTATCATGCAGTGTCCACAGGGAAGCTTCGCCGCTATATGTCCAAGGAAAATTTCAAGGATCCATTTAAGGTGATGAAGGGAACCATGCAGGCTTGGCGGATCATCGGAAGAAGAAAGCCGTCCGTCATCTTTTCCAAAGGCGGATTTGTTTCGGTCCCTGTCGTCGCGGCAGCCAAGCTTCGCAATGTTCCTGCGGTCATTCATGAATCAGATTATACACCAGGTCTGGCCAATAAGATTGCCATCCCGTTTGCAAAACGGGTACTGGCGACCTTTGAGGAAACCATGCAGTATCTGCCCGAGAAGAAGAGGGAATATGTAGGGGCGGTTATCCGCGAAGAACTCTTTAAAGGCAATAAAGAAAAAGGCCTGGCCTATGCCGGTTTGGAGGATTCCAAACCAGTCCTTCTCATCATGGGCGGAAGCGGGGGGGCCCAGAAAATAAATGATGCCGTCAGGGAAAGTTTGCCGGAACTGCTGCCCTCTATGCAGATTATCCATATTTGCGGCCAGGGGAAAACAGATGCTTCCATAAAGGAAAAAGGGTATGCTCAATTTGAGTATGTCAATGAAGAGCTGAAGGACTTGTTCGCTGCGACAGACTATGTATTATCAAGGGCCGGATCCAATGCCATTTTCGAGTTCCTCGCATTGAGGATTCCTATGCTGCTTGTTCCGCTGTCCCGGCAGGCCAGCAGGGGAGACCAGATAGTCAATGCACAATCCTTTGAAGAAAAACGCTATGCGCGGGTCCTGGAGGAAGAGAAACTTTCCAATGAGACACTTGTCAAAGAGATCATGCAGCTGAAGGATCATGCACCTGTCATGATGGATTATATGAAGAAATACAAAAGTGAAAAAGCCCGGGAGCGGGTGATAGAAATTCTCCGGGAAACGGCAAAATAAGCAACTCCCCTGCAGATCGACAGCAGGGGAGTTGCTTATGTTCGGGCGCTCTATTGGATGGTACCGTAATGGACAATGTCCGCTTCCACATGGAAATCGGCTGTGATCCTGGGGAAGAGCTCCCGCCATTCATCGGACGTCATCTCGCCGTCCTTTTTTTGAATTCGGTAAAGCTTGCCAAAACCGAATGGGTCCGACTGCATTTCCTGGAGTTTCTTTAGAAGGCTTTCATATTCGCTTTTTATTTTCTTCGCGATTTCCTTTTCGAAGAGCTCGGCAACCTTCTCATTCTTCACTACTACTACTTCGGAAAATTCATCCAGACGGACTTTTACTTTTACGTCCACTTGGTAACGGAGACTCTCTTTGTCCACCAGCTTTGCTGTTGTGTCCCCTTTCAATTGAATCTTTATATGGAGATCCTCTTTATTGCCGTTGTCCTCCTGGCCTCCGGGCATGTAAGGTTTAAACGGTTCTCTAGGAAGAGTCAACTCCAGTGGGGCAGGTTGAATTCTATTTAAAAACAGGTTTAGATAAAATGCCTCTTTCAATGATATTTCACCGACATAACGGTCATCCTGGAACACACCCATTGACACCATGGTCGGGAGTTCCTCTTTTATATCAATGACCGGAAGCCATGGATCCTGCCCGGGGGCAAATTGGGTTCGAGAAAACATTTGCAGGTCGCTCCTCGGGATTTTATTTTCCACTTCTTCCTGTTCAATCATACCGTAAAGAAACTGTCCGATGTTAATCTCTGTAAGCTCCTGGCCGGTAGACAGTGTTTCTTCTGCTTTTTGGTTGCTGACAGCCATGAGCATGGTCTCGGAAGTGGTGGCATCCCTGACGAAAGTGTTCAAATAGCGGAGAATCCCCTGTTCTGCTGCATCTTTCCCAAAAAGCTGATACTTCAGCTGCCCTGTTACCAGGTGATAAGCTGATCTGGTGCTTGCATCATCCCTTGCAGCTCTCATGGTATTCCCTTTACCAATTAAAGTTTTGGTCAACCCGGCTGCCTGATCATCAAATTGAAAGATAATCATGGTGAGGTCTAGCTGTTGATCATCCTCGGAAATGTCCACCCCCATAGTATTAATGATCCCCAGCCGTTCAATTTCCCTTGTTTGTGTACAGGCTGTGAGGAGAGTTAATATGATCAACAGATGCAGAACTGCTTTTTTATCGGGCATTTCCTTTGCCCCCTTTATATTTCTTCCATTTTTTCCTTATTAACACAATGGGAAGGAGTACTAGCGGATAGACATATACAAGCCAAAAACCTACGGAATCTGCCACATTGATGACCTTCTGGATTTCAAAATGTTCACTCACTAGTGCGGAGCCGATGATAAGCAGTGCTGCTGATATATACAGTGTTGTCTTTTGTGGAACCTTATACAGGCGGTTTATTCCATAGGTAACCCCCCACATAAACAGCAGCATGTTCGGGAGGGTGACCATCATCCATTCGGCGACTACGACATAATCCAGCCGCTCGATGAAGGGAAACTCCTGGATTTTAAACAGCGACAGGCCTACCCATTCTCTCCGGATCAGCTGCTCTTTACTGAAGTAGCCGATGCTGATAATAGTAAAAATCAGCGTCAGAAGAACAGTCCAAAAAGCAGCAAAATAGACAGGTTTATAGACCTTATCCTTCTCTTGTATGAATGGATAGACAAGAAAAAGAATTTCAAAGCCTATAAGAGTATAGGAAGTGTCCTGTGTGCCGCTGAGCAATTCCGTAAAAGAAGCCTGAAAAAATGGCTGGAAGTGGCTGAGCTGCATGTCGGCCGCCGGTTCGATCAGCAGCAGGAGAACCCACTGAGTCATGAAGAAAAACAAGAAACAAACACCGACAATAATTCTCAAACCCCCTATGACCGTAATGACAATCAAGGAGGTGATCAGGACCCCAAGCACGAGCGGGTGGATATAAGGAAATAAAAACACTCTCAAAATCTCGATATAGGTAATAAGCACGGAAAACAAGGTCCAAAGGAAATATAAAATATAAATGGTTCCTAATAGTTTTCCGAGCCATGTGCCAAATATGTCCACCTGGATACCGAAAATATCAGCATTTTTGTACTGTTTTAGTATAATCAGCATCACCGTCAGGATGACGACAAGTGCGGCATAGGAGATAAGGATGGAAATCCAGGCATCCTGGCCAGCTTCTTGGTATACAATTCGTGGTATACCGACAATCCCCACACCAAGCTGGATTGACGTGATGATAAAGAATAAGTAGAATGCCTGGAGTTTTCTATGGTTTTTCAGGTTTACATTCACATCCATCTCTACACCTACTTGTCAATATCTTTTTTTGCTGCTGATTTCTTTTTATTCAAACGTCTTTTATCTTTCGGACGGTATGAAGCAAAACGTCTTCCCTGGAACTGTGGAGGCAGACGGAAGACAATCTTATTAAAGTCTTTCGCACGGAACGGATAAACCGGTGTGAGGTACGGACGACCGAGCGACTTGATTTTCAACAGATGAATCAAGAGCAGGCAGATGCCGTACATGATGCCGAATATTCCGAGGCTGCCGGCGAGAATGATCATCGGAAACCGCAGGACACGGCTGGCAGTGCCCATCAGATAGCTCGGAGCGGTGAAGGATGCCAGAGCACTTAAGGCCGTGAAGATGATCAGGATATCACTGGTGATGCCCGCCTGTACGGCAGCTGTTCCGATTACCACTCCGCCAACGATGCCGATGGTCTGTCCGATTTTCGTTGGGAGTCTCGCCCCTGCTTCCCGGAGCAGTTCAATCAGAAATTCCAGTAGCAGTGCTTCGAATATAGGAGGAAAGGGAACACTTGCCCGTGATTCCCCGATGGATATAAGCAGCTCCGTGGGTATCATTTCATAGTGGAAGGTGACAGAAGCCACGTACATCGGTGTCAACAGCAGCGTTATCATAAATGAAATGACCCGGATGAACCGGAGGAAAGTACCGGTATTCCAACGCATATATAAGTCTTCTGGTGATTCATAGAAACTTAAGAAAGTAGTTGGAGCAATGATGACGGATGGACTGTTTTCCAGCAGGACACAAACCCTCCCCCGCAGAAGGGAATAGGAAGCTCGGTCCGGCAGTTCTGTTGTATAAAACTGCGGAAACAAGGTGAAAGAGGAATCTTCCACATACTGCATGAGCATATGGACATCATCAACCTGATCGACATCCATCTCTTCCAGCCTTTGCCTCATGGTATTAATGTCCGTCTGATTGGCGATCGATTTAATATAAGCTAGACGTCCCTTGGTCTTTGCCCGTTTGCCAAATTTGACTTCCTCGATAACGAGGTCTGTGGATCTCACCCGCCAGCGCAGCAGATTCAGGTTGGTGCTGAGTGTTTCGGTAAAAGCTGTTTTCGGACCGACCACCACTGATTCTGTATCAGACGTGTCTACTTGGCGGTCCTCTATATTTACCATCGGGTAGGTGAGGGCACTGTTCTCACCATCAATATAGACGAATATCTGTCCTTGGATCAGTCCATCGAGAAGTTCCTCCATATTTTCGACTTGTTTTCCGTTATGGAGGGGGATTTCATTCAAGATATCTGTATTGGTCCATTCTTTATCACTGTCAAGGAGGTTGGACAATAGATGCTGCTCCACCTTCCCCGGCTTGACCTGGTACGTGATAAAGAAAACAGCGATTTTCTTTTTCTGTACTTCATAGACGGTAAAGCTGACATCCGGATTATTTTCAAACTTCTTGCTCAGTGCGTTTTGCAGGTTCTCGGGTGTCGTGGGAAATATACTGCTCATGGATGTTTTCTGACGCTGATTTCGCATGGGTGCCTCCGTAAGTAATCAAAAGAAGATTCGATAGATACCCATAGTATGTGGGAAAAAGGAGCAATTATGAGGAGCTTCCGGAAAAAGAAGAAAAAACTGCCAGTAGGGTGGCAGTTTTTCGGATAATGCTTATTTATCTCGTGTGACCAGATCGAGTTTCCCTGTTTCAGGATCGATAGCTAGGCCGTGAACTTTTACCCCTTCCGGCAGGAGAGGGTGATTACGGATGATCTCTGCGCTTTGTTCGACTGATTCTTCCACAGACCGGAAGCCGCGGAATTCCTCCTCCAGATCAATTCCCGAATGGCTCAACGTGGCCAGTGTATCCTCTGAAACTCCTCTGTCTTTCATTTTATCTTCTAAGGCGGGTACATCCATTTTGGACATTCCACAGTCATGGTGGCCGATCACCATCACCTGTTCAGCCTGCAGGTTATAGATCGCAACCAGGATGCTCTTCATGGTGCTGTCAAACGGGTCACGGATGACGGCTCCTGCATTTTTGACCATTTTAACATCACCGTTCTTCAGGTTGAGTGCCTTTGGCAGCAATTCGAGCAGGCGCGTATCCATGCAGGAAAAAATCACCGTCCGCTTATTAGGAAGCCCATCCGTCTGGTAGGCTTGATACTCCTTGTCGGAAACAAACTGTTCATTGTACGCAAGCATTTCATCCAAATTCATGATTATCATCTCCTTATCTGTTTTATCATAACTTTATGGATACTATAGCATTACTGGACAATTTTCGCACTGGAAAAGCTGTTGAGTAGATGGAAACCTGCCCCGTTCCCCCAAAATTTCCCGGCTTTTTAACGGGTTGCATTGTAAGAATATACGGAATATTGTATAATGATTAAAAGTTGAAATGAGAGGTGAAGGAATGTCCAGCATTGTCCGGGTATGCCGACTTTGCAAAGAGCCGATGAAAAACAGCCCATTCATGATGTGTCCAGATTGTCTTATAGAGAGCGACAAGGTCCGCAGTTTTATCGCAAAGAATCCCCTGGTCTCCCTCACAGAAATATCCCAGTCCACAAATGTACCACATGGGAAAATCAGGGAAATGGTGAAATTGGGCATCAGCAAAAAAAACAGCTACGGTACGGGGATGCAATAATAGAAGACAAAGTAATAGTGTGGTAGGCAGAGAATTCCTTGAACAGTCGGGTGTTCTTTTTTTTTGGGAACCGTATCATCCAGCAAAGGATTTTTTATGCTGAAGATGATATGATTGTAAGGAATGAGATCAGTTGAGTGGTTATAACTCGGGAGGATTTTCATGACGAAGGATAGGGAAAAACAGCAGGATATCATTGATGAGGATCTGTATGAGGATTTCGATGAAGAAGAGATATATGAGATTCTCCAGGAAGAACGACGGAATACGTTAGAGAGGGAGAAAAAAGAAACAGGCAAGCCGAAACGCCCTTTTCCCAAGTGGATATTCTGGCTGATTGCACTAGCCATGCTGTTCAATGTCGTGGCATTGCTTCCCCAGACCTTCTCGATTCCTGCCATCGACTTCCTGAAAGCTTCTGCCAGGTTGTCCTCCCAGGAAGATATACAGTCATATAAAGAGGCGGTGGTCGTAGTGGAGACAGATGACAGCAAGGGGACAGGTTTTGGTGTCTCGGATGATGGCACCATCCTTACGAACCACCATGTCATTGAAGGAGAAGATACGGTAACGGTTGCCTATCCGGATCAAGGTTTGTTTTCAGCGGAAGTGGCGAAAACATACCCTTCGATCGACCTGGCTGTCCTTGAGTTGGAAGGAGAAGATGGTCTGCCATATCTGCAGCTGGCCGATGAACCAGTATTTACGCAAGGGGAACCCATTTATTTCATTGGTAATCCTTTGAGGTTCAACGGCATTGCCAATGAAGGAACGATTATCGGTTCCACCCAGCTGGAAGGCTGGAATAAGGAGGTGCTGATGCTGGATGCTCCTGTCTATAGGGGGAACAGCGGAAGCCCGGTAATCAATGAAGCGGGAGAAGTGATAGGCATCATTTTTGCTACACTGAGGCATGATGAGCATGGGAGGGTCGGATTGTTTGTCCCCATTGATTATTTAGACAATCAATCCTAGCATTTTCTTGGTTCTTCCATAATAGTCGAATGGTTTGGGCGCATAGTAGAAGGGGAATGTTCTTTATATCATTCGACTTAAGAAGGAGGAATGGCTTTGTTATTTTTCACCTCAGATATCAAATCCTATAATATTCAGGCAACAGATGGTGAAATGGGGAAAGTGAAAGACCTTTACTTTGACGATGACAGTTGGACCATCCGTTATGCGGTAGTTGACACGAGAAAATGGCTGCCGGGCAGAAAGGTTCTTTTGTCCCCGTCTTCATTTGTCAGCTTCAAAGAGGATGACAAGCAGCTGGAAGTGGAATATGATAAGGAAACTGTCCGAAACAGTCCCGAAATTCCGGAGGGGCAGGAGATAACCCCAGAAACCGAAAAATCATTGATCGGCTATTATGGCTGGAGCCGTTATTGGCTGACTAGCTCGATGTGGGGTGTGGACAATGGGCCGATCACCTCATCCTTTGATGAGAGAGACTCGTTCAGGGATAAGTTTGCTGAAGATGTTCCCGAAAATGAGGACGCCCGCCATAATCTCCGGAGCGATGAAGAAACAATCGGATTTAAAGTACATGCAAATAACGGAAAAATTGGTACGGTCGCCGATTTGATCTGTGATGATGACGACTGGAAAGTTCGCCAGCTGGTCATCCAAAGCAGTGAATCCTATGTGGAGGAAAAATACCTTCTGGCAGTCACCGAAGAAATTGAATCGGTGGACTGGTTTGAGCAGGACATCTACCTGAATCTTCCAGTAGAAGTAGCAAACCAAAAAACCACCTATTCCAAAAAATCAGATATACTCGTGGAACGGTAAGGTTCTTCCTGAAAAATGCCTCTTTAAAAAGAGGCATTTTTTTGGTTAAAGGCCTGCCAGCTTAATTCTCCCCCAAGAGGCTGGGACATTACTAAAATGTTTATCTATAAAGGCGAACAATGAGCTTGGTTAGCGGACGAAATATACGTAGACTCCTGCGGGAGGAAAGGCCTAGGCGAGACAACGCAGTGCGTAGCACAAGGTGGCTCACCAGCCGCCCGCGGAAGTATATTTTCGAAGCGTTTTATATCCACTAATTAAAATTTTCTAGTTAGTTCACTTATCTTTGGAAAACACTTTTGTCCTGCAACCGATATTTAAATAAACTGTAATGAATTTGTGATAGCTTCCAATTGCTGGATAGTTTATGATAAAGGATGGCTTATAGTCTTATTTAACTGATTAAAAAGATAGAGATGGTGAATCCATGATGGATCAAACAATAACTTTTACCAATAATTACATGTACGATATACCCAAAAAATATCCGATGATGACGAAAATTATAGAGGAAGGGGTGCTTCTGTTTGATAACGAGCAGTACATTGAATGATTCCCCTTTAGAAGAAATGGTGGAAAGGGCCCAAAAAGGCGATGAGTCTGTACAGAATTATCTTCTGGATACATATAAGCCCTTTATCGCGACCTGTGTGTCCGAGGTGTGCAAGCGTTACATTGATCCGCAAAGGGATGATGAATTCAGTATCGGCCTTTCTGCCTTTAATGATGCCATTTTCTCCTATTCCCCGGAGCGCGGAAGCTCATTCCTTTCCTTTGCCAAGCTGGTTGTGAAGCGCAGAGTGATCGATTATATAAGGTCGGTGGTGAAAAAGCCCAAAGCGGTGTCCCTGGACGAGGCATATGATGTAGACCGGGCGGAGACCCCCAGGGAAATTGCAGCTGTCCAGGAGAGGTATCAGCTGGAACAAGATACCTGGCATTTGAGAGAGGAAATCGTTGACTTCAAAGAAAAGCTGACAGAGTATAAGATGACCTTGTCCGAACTTGCCGAAGTTTCACCCAAACACCGGGATGCCCGTGAGTCAGCGATACATACGGCTAAAATTCTATATAATGACGAACAGTTGCGCCTGAAAGTCCAGAGGAAAAAGAAGCTTCCGATTAAGGATTTGGTCAAGCAGGTAAACGTAAGCAAGAAAACCCTTGAGAGAAACCGCAAGTTCATCCTTGCCATCTTCATTGTCCTTAGTGAAGATTATCTGTATCTCAAAGATTATTTGAAGGGGGTGGATTAATGCCAAAAGGAATTGTGATGGAACATAACAGAAAGTATACCATTGTACTTACAAGAGATGGCGCTTTTCAAAAAGCCGCTCCAATGAAGGATACGGTGGAGGGGACGGAGGTCGTTTTTGAACCCTTGGAAGAGCCCGAGCGATTGAAACTTAAACCTGGATTGCCTTCCGTCCGTTTGCTTGCGATTGCATCCATTCTGCTTCTTCTGTTATTGCCGGCTTATTTCCTGGTAGAGGCCGAGAAGAGCTATGCCTATGTAAACCTCGCGATCAACCCAAATATTGAACTGGAAATCGGTGAAAAATTTCAAGTGAGGGAGATTCGGGCCATGAATGAAGATGCCCGTGATATTGTCGAAGAGCTGACAGGCTACCGTGATGAAAAGCTGGAAGAGGTTATCTCCCGGATCATTGAACAAGGCAAGCAGGCTGGCTTTTTCCATCAGGGAGAGGAAAGAAATATGCTGATCGGCATCAGCTATATATCGGAGCAGCGAGAGGAGCCATCCCTCCATCAAAACATCGAACAATTTATCACGGATGAGGAATTAACGTGGAATATCGCTGCATTCCAAGTGCCCCTCGACTGGCATAAGACAGCAGAACAGGAAAATAGGTCGATGAATGAAATAATGGCCGATGCTCTGCAAAAGCAGGAGGAAGTGCCGGAAGATACAGCTGATTCATTAAGTGAAAAAGAAATTGAAATTATTCATTCGTATTATTCGAAAAATGAAACTGTCACAGAAGGTGAATCAGCAGACCCGTCCGATCAGCAGGAAAAGGTCGATACAAACGAAAAGAATACCGATAAAGAAGAAATGGAAAAGCCTTCCCAGGAGAAAACCCTAGATGATGAGGCTGCCGGGCCTGTAAAACATCCAAGCGAGCTCAAGGAGAAGAACGGCCAAGTGAACCGTGCTCCACAAGCCGGGGATAAAGCCAAGAATAATGGATCCCCGAACAATAATAAAAATGGAAATAGCCCGTCGCTTCAAAAAGACAAGGGAAGCGGCGGGGAAGGGAAGAAACCTGCTAAAGGACCGGAGCAAAAAAATGAAAAGCGGGAGAAAAAACCGGGAAAAGAAAACAGCAACAGCGTCACCAATCAGAATGAAAATCATCAAGCCCCCGCTTCAGGCAATAAAGGGAACAATAACTCCAATGAAAACCCCTCCGTAAATACAGGGCAGGAAAAGGGAAATGGAAACGGAAAAGGGAATGTTCAGAGAGCGGATGACCATCCCGGTAAAGGGCCCAATAAAGAGAACCAAGGCAATAATCAATAGCAATTATCAGAGGGAGTGTCTCGTCAGGCACTCTTTTTATATATAAGATGTGTGAGTATCAGCAGCAACGCGGAGTTATCAGCGATAGCGCGGGTTTATCAGCAGCAGCGCATGGAGATCAGCAGGAGCGCGAGTTTATCAGCAGCAGCCCGTAGAAATCAGCAGAAGCACAATTTTATCAGCACCAGCATGAGGAAATCGGCAGTAGCACAAATTTATCAGCACCAGCATGAGGAAATCAGCAGTAGCACAAACTTATCAGCGACAGCAAAAGGATATCAGCGACAGCAAAAGGGTATCAGCAGCAACGCAAATATAATCAGCACCAGCACAAATATAGCAGCCGCACAGACAAATCCCCAACATTCACGAGAAAATCGCCTACAATCACAGACCGGGATGCCACTCTTTGGCATCCCGGTCTTATTAGTTAATGGCTTAGACTTCCATTAATACTACTGGTTCCTGTTTCATTGCATGGTCCAGATAATAAAGGAGGTTGTCATGGTTTTGCATGATTTTCCTCTCGTCGAGGGAGTGGTGGTAGGCATTCAGGAAAAGCTGGATCTTTTTGGAGAGCAGATCATCTTCTGTCCGCACCATCAGTACGAGCAAATCGTCCCAATGTCCCCAAAGTGTATAGTATAGAGCTTTGTCGTAATCAGGTATCTTCAATATTTCCCCTCCTCTAAGTGTAAGGGTTGTTTATATTCTTCCCGTAAACCAATTATTTTTCCGGCATTTAAAGTGATTTTTTTACCAAAATAAGGTGATTCTTACAGCAGAATAATCGGGGAGCTCCGTTACATACTAATAGCAAACATGTAAGGAGGAATAGAATATGAAATGGAAATTTTTGAGTGTGCTTAGTGCATTGTTTGTTATGCTTGCAGCGTGCGGCAATGTAGACGATGCAGACAATAATGGGGCAGCCGGAGACCCGAATGTCAACCAGACCAGATATAATAATGTAAATGATGATGCTGGTGAAGGGATGAACAGAGATCGGGAGTATCAATTGATACGTGATTCTGAAAATGCTCAGGAAAATGGAAATAACAATAACAATGGAAACCGCTATGAGGTATCCGAAGAAGCTGCGGAAAGAATTACCGATGAAGTCGATGAAATTGAGCGCGCTTATGTATTGACTACTGAAAATACTGCATATGTGGCTGCCGGCATGGATGTGAACAGCGCTGAGAGAAACGATCAGAATAACAACGGTGGTACACAGGGAACCGGCCAGAATAATGACGGGAACCTTACCGGTATGAACGGCGGCAATAATGAGGGCGCAGGTGAGATCAACGGCAGAAATGGCGGAGACCAGGGTGACACTGGAAATGCCAGATGGGAAGACCAGCTGAGCGATGATGTCAAAGAGGAAATACGGGATATTGTCCAGTCCGTTGATAATGACATCGATAACGTATATGTTTCCACCAACCCTGAGTTTTTGGATCTGACAAATAATTATGTAGATGATGTGAATAACGGCGAACCAGTTGAAGGGTTCTTCGACCAAATGGGCAACATGATCCAGCGTGTTTTCCCACAGAATGCAAACAATTAATGACAGAAAATGAGTGATTCAGCTAAAAGGATCACTCATTTTTATTTCCCGGGAAATTTTAGTTCTGATAATACCCCGGCACCTATATAATATTACTAGAATGGTTCCCTGCTGTTTTTCTTATGTCGGAATATGCTAAAATTAACGGGATGAGACTGAAGGAGGGATTCCAGTTGACGGATAAAGTATTGACCTATCTGAAGGAAAATCGTGAACGGCTGCTTGGTAAATTAAATGAATTTCTTTCTATACCAAGTGTGAGTACCGACAGCAAGCATAAGGAAGATGTCCAACGTGCAGCAGATTTTATTGTTACATATCTAAAGGACATCCACTTTGAAAATGTGGAAAAACAGGAAACAGCGGGGCATCCGCTCGTTTACGCGGAGTATAATGGAGCGGGGCCGGAAGCTCCGACTGTCCTATTCTATGGGCATTATGATGTACAGCCTGCCGACCCGCTGGAACAATGGAAGAGTGACCCATTTCAACCGGAGATAAGGAACGGCCGCTTGTATGCACGCGGCGCGAGTGATGATAAAGGGCAGGTGTTTATGCACTTGGCTGTATTTGAATCTTATATGAAAACAGAAGGAAAACTGCCCCTTAATGTCAAAGTATGTATTGAAGGGGAAGAGGAGATAGGCAGTGAGAACCTCTATGAGATTCTTCAGGAAAAAAAGGAACAGTTTGCGGCGGATTTCGCCGTTATTTCCGACTCCGGCATGGTTGCTGAAAATCAGCCGACCATCCTTTATGGCCTGAAGGGTTTTACCGGGGTGGAAATCACCGTCAACGGACCGGACCACGATCTCCATTCCGGTATGTACGGCGGGGCAGTACGTAATCCGATCATGGCGCTCAGCCATATCCTGTCCTCGATGAAAAATGAAGAAGAAGTGGTGACGGTGGATGGTTTTTATGACGGGGTGGAGCCGCTCACAGAGGAAGAGCGTAAGTTGATCGCCGATGTAGAAGGAGAAGATATACCAGAGGCTACGGGGGTTCCGGAGACTGTCTCGGAGAAGGGATATACGGCAAAAGAGCATACCCAAGCACGTCCGACCTTTGAAATCAATGGAATATATGGAGGTTATCAAGGCGAAGGGACTAAAACAATCATACCTTCTTCCGCGACGGCTAAAATAACCTGCCGCCTTGTTCCCGGTCAGGACCCTGGGCATATCCAGCATCTTCTGGAAGAGCATGTCAAAAATGTCGCTCCATCGGGGGTCACGGTAGATATCAAAAAAGAGAAACTATCTGCTAAAGCCTATAAAGTGGAACCGGACCACCCATTGATCAAAAAAGCTGCAGCAAGCTATACGAAAGCATTCCGAAAGGAAACGGTGTTTGTCCGGATGGGCGGATCCATCCCGGTCGTCGAATGGATTGATAATATCTACCAGATGCCGATTGTCCTATTGGGATTCGGAACACCGGAAGACCGTCTTCACTCCCCGAATGAAAGCTTTCCGCTCGCGAGCTTTGATAAAGGGATGGAAACATTGGTCCATTATTGGAATGAAGTATAGGAGCGCCTAGTTTCTAAGGGGCTGTTTCGGGGTATTTGAAGGTAATGGATGGAACAAATTAGGGGGGAAAACGATGAAATACGCAGTCGTAACAGGAACTTCCAAGGGGCTGGGGGAATCCGTGGCAAAATTATTCATGGAGGCCGGGATCAACGTCATCGGCATTTCCAGAAGCAAGAACGGCACGCTGCCGAAGCATGCGGAAGAAAACCATGTCAACTACCAGCACTTTTCATGTGATTTAGGAGATATTGAAGCTTTGGAAGAAACATTTGTCAAGATAGCGGAAGAAATATACACAGAGGATCTTAATGCTGTATATCTCATCAACAATGCTGGTGTGGTGGATCCAATTGATCAGGCGATGAACGTTAAAAACAGTGATCTGATCCGCCATGTTCATATTAATACCATTGCCCCGATTGCTTTAATGAATCTGTTCCTGAAAAAATCTGTGGAAACCGACGTCCCGCTTTATGGGGCGAATGTCACTTCTGGCGCTGCAGAGAGGCCGACCTTTGGATGGAGTGCCTACAGTAGTTCCAAGGCCAGTATAAATATGTATACAAGAACTGTAGCTTTGGAACAGGAAGAGCTCAACACGGAAAATAAAGTGATCGCCTTCAGCCCGGGAATCATGGATACGGGAATGCAGGAGAAGATCAGGACCAGTTCAAAGGAACAGTTCACGGATGTAGACACCTTTAAAAATTACAAGGAGAAGAATCTGCTTCGCGACACGGATGCGGTTGCCGGCGTTCTTGTCGACATCCTGACAGATGAGGGAATTAGAAATGGAGAAATATATAATGTAAAAGATTATTTATAATCTGTGCGAATGCCCTACCCAATTTATTTTCCTTGCATACAGTATTGTAGATTGGAAAATAGGGAGGGAATTTCAAATGAGCGACAAAGAATTTAAAGGCCAAGGTTTCGGTTTTGCGTTGCTGGTCGTACTCTTCATTTTATTGATTATCATAGGGACCGCATATAACGGGTACGGCTATGGCGGAGGCTATGGCAACGGCTACGGCGGATATTAATAAATAGTATAGAAAAAGCAGCGGATCATTGGTCCGCTGCTTTTTCTGCTGTTTATAGGAATTGCTGGTGATTGGTCTTAAGTTTTTGGTTCAGGAGCTGCTGAATAAGGAAAACAGCACCCAGAAGGGAACCCATTAACAGGACGGAGGTAGGGAACAGTCCTTGGAAAATCGGGATGTGCCATAGCAAAAGAACGAGGAGTCCGAGTGGGCCAAGCGAAAACACCAGCAGGAATAATCCGGTCATTCGTGACTTGAATACCTCCTGTTCCTCCGTCCAGTTTAATTTTGGGCTGAGAAAATCGAGATACGTTCCCAGCATACTGGTAAACCAGCTGGCAGTGAACATAATTACGAGCCAGGCAGGAAGGATGCTGAGAGGAGCCCCGATAAGGATGCCTAGGATCAGCACCAGCGTAATCCCGAGCAGGTTGATGATCCAGGCGGCTGCAATCTTGCTAAAAAGCACCTGTTTCATATGGAGCGGAAGGAAGAGATTGGCATGCCAGTCCTTTCCTTCTCTAGAGATGGATGAAATGGAGGTGCCATTTCCTGATAACGTAAAAAGGCCGATGATGAAAAGAAGCAGCAGCCATTCTTTTTCATTAAACATGCCTCCAAGCACTCCCAGAGGGTTGTCTCCAAAGTCAAAAATAAACAAAACCAAGATAAAGACTGGAGCAAACAGGCTTTGGATCACACCTTGCATGAAAAAGGCGGGCGTCCGAAAAATCAGCCGGAGCTCTTTGATGATATAGGCCCACCATACCGGCCGGCTCTTAACTTTCTTGGATAATGCTGGCCGGGAACTATTGCGCCTGCTGCCCCCGCCTATACCTAATGCGCCCTTTAGATACAACCGTTGTCCAGCCCAGATGAACAGGAAGGCAGCGGCCAGGCTGATTCCTGTCTGCAGAAGGAAATAGAGAAAGCCTGACAATGAAGCAGCACTTCCGAGCACCATGGCACTTATATAGGATGGCGGATAGAAAGAAGTCGCCGCCTTCAGTAGATTGTCATTCCTCTCAATCATCCCCGCCAGCTGTTGTATGGGGTCTGAACCGGTATTGATGCGAACCAGCACATTGATCAAAATAATCACAGCCAGCGAAAGAGTGCCGCCAATCACCCGGCTGCGGTCCTTATTCTTTGAAATATTGATGAACCGCATGAGCACCATCAGAATAAGAGATGCAGCAGTAAAAGGGATCAGTGGCATAAAAAGGTACAAGATCAGCCCATAGATATAAAACAGCAAAGAAGCTCCGCTAGCGGCTCCATAAGCAAAAAAAGCAGGGAAATACAAGGCTGCGGATATCACGTACATATAGATGAACGGATTGGCAGCTTTGGCTGTGAGCAATTGATATGGCTGAAAAGGGAAATGAATAAACGATGCTATATCATCAGAGAAATAGAAAGCACCAATGATGGTAATGAAGCCTACCAAGAAAAGCAGCAGATGAATCAATAGGAACAGCATGCCGAGAAGCAGCTGTTCCTGTCCTATCGGTGCCAGTATATCATACAAGTTACCAACCAGACTGGATATGACGGACAAGTAGATGAGGCTCATCGGAAGCAGAAAAACTGCGGCAAGTGCATAAAGCCACAGCTGGGAGCTGCTTTTCCCTGCCCGTGAGTATTGCATTTTCAGGATGGTTTTGGTGAGCAGCCAGGTGTTACGCATCGCTGGTCAGCTCCAGAAACACTTTTTCAAGGGAATCCCCGGTCTGATAGGTTTCACGCATCTCATCCAATGTCCCATGAAACAGCAGCTTCCCTTGATTAATTACCGCTACCTCATCACAGAGCTGTTCGACGACCTCCAGCCCGTGACTGGAAAAGAAGACGACATTTCCCTGATCTGCATGCTTCCTCATCATTTCCTTGAGAATATAAGCCGACTTGGGATCCAACCCTGTCAACGGCTCGTCAAGAATCCAGATGGCCGGATCATGCAGCAGGACACCGGAAACAATAATTTTCTGTCTCATGCCATGAGAATAGGTTTGGATATAATCATTCAGCGCATCATAAATATCGAACTGCTTTGTCAGTTCTTCTATCTTCTCCTGTCTGAGAGAAGCTGGCACCTGGTAGATATCCCCAATGAAATTCAGATAGTCGATTCCTTTCAGGCGAAGGAACATATCCGGCTGGTCCGGGACATATCCAAATATTTTTTTTGCTTCCATCGGCGCTTCCTCGATGTCGAAGCCATTCATGGTAATGGTCCCTTGATCGAGAGGGAGGACGCCGGTCATCATTTTGATGGTAGTGGACTTGCCTGCACCATTGGGGCCGAGAAAGCCTGTGATTTTCCCGTCCGGAATGGTCAGTGTCAGGTTATCGATGGCTTTTTTATTCCCGCCATAGTTTTTATCAACATGATTAATATCAATCAAAGGAATGCCCCCTGTAAAAAAGTAGTGCTTACTGAAAAGCCGGCTATTTTATGATACACTTTATGATGAAGTTTTCACCTTAAAAACATGTATACCAGATATTTTAACATATAGATGTGTTAGAGACGGAAAGAGGGGAATTAGATGATTACAAGAAAAAGCAAACGTGAGATTGAAAAAATGCAGGCAGCCGGTGATCTGCTTGCGGAAATCCATAAGGAAATCGCCAAGATGATCAAACCGGGAATCACCACCATGGAAATAGACGCCTTTGCGGAGGAATATATGAGAAAGCATGGTGCCACACCGGAACAGAAAGGGTATCAGGGATACAAATACGCTACTTGTGCGTCCATCAATGATGAAATTTGCCATGGCTTCCCGCGCGAAGAGAAACTCAGCGACGGGGATATAGTCACCGTCGATATGGTCGTCAATTTAGACGGAGGCCTTGCTGATTCCGCTTGGACCTATGCGGTCGGGGATGTTGATGAAAAAGGGAAAAGGCTCATGGATGTGACCAAGACTTCCCTTTATAAAGGAATTGAACAGGCACAGGTCGGCAAAAGGCTGGGAGACATCGGCCACGCCATCCAGACATATGCCGAAGGAGAAGGCTTCTCCGTAGTCCGTGATTTCACCGGCCATGGAATCGGGCCGACTTTACATGAGGATCCGCATATCCCCCATTTCGGATTGCCTAATAAAGGGCTCCGCTTAAAAGAAGGCATGGTCATTACCATTGAGCCGATGATCAATGAAGGAAGCTGGCATAGTAAAATGGATGATAACGGTTGGACGGCACGAACAGTGGACCAAGGCCGTTCGGCCCAATATGAGCATACCATTGTCATCACCAAAGATGGCCCTGTACTGACAACCGATCAAGGAGAATAACTTTTCGGGGGGAGGGAGTTCTATGCGTATTGTGTCCATCTGTCCAAGCAATACCGAGATTGTGGAGTATTTGGGGAAGACGGAAGAACTGGTAGGTGTAGATGACTACTCAGACTGGCCGGAACAGGTAAAGGAACTGCCGAAAGTAGGGCCAGATCTATCGATAGATATGGAGAAGGTAGCTGCCCTGGAGCCTGACCTCGTGCTGGCCTCCTTAAGTGTTCCGGGAATGGAAAAGAATATAGAAGAACTTGAGAGACTGGGACTTCCCCATATTATTCTCCATCCGAATTCCCTCGAAGAGATTGCAGCAGATATACGCAGGACAGCGGATGCACTTGGATGTCCCCAGCACGGGGCTGACAAGGCGGAAGAATTCCTGCAGGAGATAGACTGCTACCGGAGGAAATCGGCGAATTTCACGGAGCGTCCAAGAATTTATTGGGAATGGTGGCCGAAGCCTGTCTTTACCCCGGGGGCGGTGAATTGGCTGACAGAGATCAGTGAGCTTGCCGGTGCCGAAAATATTTTTGCAACGGAAAACAAGGCGAGTGTCCAGACCGATTGGGAAGATGTGAGGAAAAGGGATCCTGAGCATATCTGCATGGTATGGGTCGGGGTCAAAGAAGAAAAAATGAATCCCGAGCTTGTGATAAAACGCCCGGGGTGGCAGGAAATGCAAGCAGTCAAAGACGGGAAGATCCATGTTCTTGAGGAATCATTGTACTGCAGGCCCTCTCCAAGGCTTCTTGAAGGGCTCCGTAAACTGGTGCAAGTTATCGAAGGTTAGCCAAATGCCTTTCTTCCATGCAGTGCTGTAAGTGAATCAAGTTTAAAAAAGGGAAACGAATCGGCGGTGATTCGTTTCCCTTTTTCATTTTCCTTTGGATGAACAGCGCGAATTATTTGCTCCACAATCTTCCGCCAAACAACAGGGTGATCACCGGGCTGATCAGACAGAAGAAGGCGAACGGAAGGTAAGTCAGTACAGGGACATCAAGAACACTTGCAATAAATACACCACAGACACTCCATGGGACGAGCGGATTGATGACGGTGCCGGCATCCTCCAGGGTACGGGACAACAGCTTATTCGGCAGTCCCGCCTTTTCATAGACTCCTTTATATGTTTCACCTGTCAGCATGATGGAGAGGTACTGCTCTCCAATCAGGACATTGACACCGATGGCTGTTGCGGCAGTTGAAAGAATGATGGACCGGGCCTTCTGCAGCTTTTCCTGGAAGGAGGAAAGAAGTACAGGAACAATTCCGGTAATGAACAGGAGACCGCCGAAGCCAAGAGCCAGAATGACAAGGGAAATGGTGAACAGCATGCTGTCTACCCCGCCTTTGGTCAGCAGTTCATTGACTGGTTCGAACGCTGTTTCTCCGGTATAGCCGTTAAACCATACATTCCAGATGAATGACCAGCCAATCCCATCTTTGAAAATCGCCAAGGCCGTTGCGATGAGACTGCTGGCGGCAAGTGCGATAAATGCCGGAATCCGTGCTACGGTACATATGACGAGTACAATTAACGGAATCCAGGACGTCCAATGCATCAGCCCCGTGCTCTCCAGTGCAGCCTGATAATCACCGCTGTTGTTAAGGGAGGCGGTCTCAGCAGGCGACAGGATGGCAAACAGGATAAATGAGATAATAAACGCCGGAATGGTCGTTAAGCTGATATGGCGGATATGTGTGAACAAATCCACACCGACAATGGTCGATGCGAGATTGGTCGTATCGGAAAGTGGAGACATTTTATCTCCGAAGAAAGCGCCTGAGACAATAGCGCCTGCTGTGATGGCAAGCGAGAAGTCCATGGCGCCCGCCATGCCGATGAAGGCGACTCCTATGGTAGCAGTAGTTGTCAGGGAGCTTCCAAGTGAAACACCTATAATAGCCGTGATGGCAAACACGATGGCAAAGAACCATTGACCCCCGATAAACGAGAAGCCTGTATGAATCAATGTCGGTATGGTGCCGCTCAGCATCCAGCTGCTGATCAGGATGCCGATGATGAAAAATAGAAAGACGGCGCCCATGCCGGACGATGCACCAGAAACCATCGCTCCCTGCAGGTCGTTGAAGGAGATGCCCCGAAGCAGTCCATAGGCGATCAGCAACAGTATGCCGATAATCATCGGAATATGTGGAGTGGTTCCTAGACCAATAATGAAATAGCTGATAATCCCAATAATGCCAAAAAATAGTAGTATGGACTCAATTAATTTTGGTGTGTATCTTGGTGCGATTGGAAACAATTTTCTTCCTCCTCTATAGTTGTTGGATGCATTGGTGTAAACACGGATGCTTCACATTAATGATATATAAAAAGCTCCGTCCCGATATAGGGACGAAGCCATCTCCGCGTTACCACCCTGATTGCCGGAAAAACTCTCCCGGCCTCTCTAAGTAAAGATCCGTTTCAATTAGAATGTGTAATTCGAATATTTTCTGCCAGAACTTCCACCTAAACGTCCTGTCTCTGTTTGCTGCTGGAAAATAATCTACTGCGCATCCCCGGATTGATATTCATTTATAAAAGATAGTATCGAATATACATGCAATCCATATAGAATGTCAATAACCAAATGGCTTTTTTAATGAACCATGTTATTGTATAATTATTGGAATTGTGTGAGGGGGGATTGCTATGAGGGAATATACAGCAGAAAATCAAAAAATGTCACCGTCCATGTACATGGTTCGGAAAGGGATAGCAGCGGGCTTTCCCATCGTACTCGGTTATCTGCCTGTAGCCATTACATATGGAGTACTGGCGAAACAGGCGGGCATGTCGCTGGTTGAGCTTACGTTAATGAGTGCATTGGTATTCGCTGGCGCAGCGCAATTTATGGCGGTCAATATGATCGCGGTGGGAACCGGCATCCTGGAGATCATCGCAGCGACGTTTGTGCTTAATTTCCGGCATTTTGTCATGAGCTTTTCATTCATCAACAGATTGCGTGGATTGGATTTGAAATGGAAGGCACCACTTTCACTTGGACTGACGGATGAGTCGTTTGCGGTCACTGCTTTACATACGAAAGAAGCAAAAATGGAGAAAGGAGCCCTGTTCTACACAGCAATTATCCTTACTGCATACCTATCATGGGTTCTTGGCTCTATGCTGGGGGGCTTATTGGGCGAAGTGATCCCTGAGAAGCTTAGCCAAAGTATGGGTGTGGCCTTATATGCCCTGTTCATCGGCCTTCTCGTTCCTTCCGTCAAGAAGGAGTTCAGGGTCGGCCTGATAGCAATCACAGCCATGCTGATCAACTTCATCTGTGTTCAGCTTGGAATGAGTGCCGGCTGGGCAATTGTAGCAGCAACCGTATTTGGGGGCATGAGCGGAATTTTCTTGATAAAGGAGGAGGCGGAATGATATTTCTGATCATCATCGGTATGTCACTGGTCACCATGGTCCCTCGGATTATACCCGCTTTTATCGTAGACAAACTGCAGTTTCGCGATTGGGTGAACCGTTGGCTGAATTCCATTCCTTATGCTGCCTTGGGAGCCTTGATTTTTCCCGGAATCTTAACCGTGTTTCCGGACCGGCCGTTTATCGGTCTGGCAGGAGGGCTTGCAGCCATAGGACTTGCTTATATCGGCTGGAACATTGTGCTGGTAGTGATCGGTGCTATAGTTACCGTGTTCCTATTGTCTTTATAAATGAGGAATAGAGGTTGGGACAAAATTGTTTGATCAAAAGAAAAACCCGAACTGGCTCAAGGATTCAGTGAGTGGAGATAACCGCTGCGGAAATATCGTTGATCGGTCCTCTTTTGAATGAACCAGTTTAGTTATGTCCCAACCTCTATTCAATGAATGGTTCAATATGGATATGGGCGTGCATGATATTATGGGTCTCAGCCAGATAATTTTCTATCCGGTCGGTAATTTTATGGCTCTCCCGTACATTGAGTTCCGGATCGACGAGGATGGTTATTTCAATGAATGCGTAATTGCCGACAATTCTGCCCTTCACATCGGATACTTCCTCCACATCTGCATCCTTTTCAATGCTTGTACGGATTTTATGGATCCGTTTCTCATCAAACCCGTCTGTCAGTGTATGTGTCGCCTCTTTAAAGATGTCCCATGCTGTTTTGCAAATGATCACACCAACAACGAACCCGGCAAGCGGGTCCAGCCAAAATAGACCTACCTGGGCACCGATAATTCCGATAAATGCCCCTATGCTGACAAGCGCATCCGAACGGTTGTCCTGGGCCGCAGCATACAGCGCATTGCTCTGAATCTTTCTGGACAGCCGCAGATTGTAGAAATAGACGCCGAACATCACTACAGCCGCCCCCAGAGCCACCCATGCTGTCATCATATGAGGCTGCGACGATTCACCAGCCAGTATTTTCTGTATCGTGTCGAATATGACCTGAATGCCTACGAACATCATGACAAAGGCAGCGAAAAGAGAAGCAATCGTTTCTGCCCGGTAATGGCCGTAATGGTGATCTTCATCCGGAGGTTTCCTGGAAATTTTCAGACCGATCAAAACGGCGATCGATGCGATGACATCCGTGGTGTTATTCAATCCATCTGCCTTCAGGGCATCGGACTGGCCGAAATAACCAGCTGAGAGCTTTAAGGCAGACAGGGCCAGGTAAACGACGATACTCAGCCATGCACCCTTCTCTCCCATTTTTAGGTTATCAGAATGTTCCATGGACAAGCCTCCCATTATTTAACATAGTTTACCAAAGTAGTATCACTCCAGTCCAATAGAAACATTCATCCATAATAAAATCCCTGCAAAAACCCGGAATAGTGGTTAGGAGTGGGACATTTGGGGTACAGAAAAATAAATGTTAAATTAACACTTGTAATCTTGCTGAAAATTTAGGATAATAGAAAAAAGGAACAAGGGGGCAAGTTCCATGAAAAAGGAGAAAACACTATACCGGTTCCTCCGGTATAAAGGGAAGCAGATCGAAGCAAAGAAAGAGATTCCTTTTGAGTTAAAAATGACCTCACGCCTAGTATTGGATGAATTATGTTTCAACTGGAACAGAAAGCATGTGGAAGACAAGATTGATGACACGCTCACTTCAGGTGATAAGCAAGAGTTTGCCAGATGGTCTGAAGTATATAAAGAATATATTTGGGAGTAAATGATAGAGGAGCTTTGCCGGGAGGTGGAGCTCCTTTATTTTGAGTGATCCATAATTTTCCCGTACATAACAAGAAATACTGCTTCCGGCAGAGGTCTGGCCTGCACCATGGAGAAATGGATTAACCTGGGATACAGAAGGGCAGCGGATTATGGGCGGGAGTCCGGCATATCATATAAAGGGGGCTGGCTTCATTATCTCCTATGAGGACGGCCAAGAGAGGCCTGACTCTCCCGGCAAGCCTAGTCGTAGAACACTGTATCCAGTCAGCCGTGATTGATTAAAATAATTGGATGTCTCACTATCCAGGCGGGGGGATTCGATGGACAAACAGCGTAAAAAGGTGCAACGAAGCTGGATGCTCTATGATTTCGGGAATTCTGCCTTTGCCACGACCATTATGGCTGCAGTATTGCCGGTATATTATTACGATGTTGCGGCTACCGGAGCAAATCAGGAGGCGGCCGCCAGTATGTGGGGGTATTCCCAATCCATTGCTGTGCTGGTTGTCGCTGTGCTTGCTCCTGTGCTTGGAGCTATCAGTGATTTTTCTGCTGCTAAAAAGAAATTTCTGCAGTTCTTTGCCTTTATGGGGATTATTGCCAGCATCCTGCTGTTTTTCGTAGGGGAAGGCGACTATCTGTTGGCCTCGGTCCTGTTCATTGTCGGATCGATCGGCTTTTCAGGAGCCAACATTTTCTATGATGGATTTCTTCCGGAAATAGCAGAGGAGAAGGAAATAGATCGTGTTTCTTCAGGTGGGTTCGCCTATGGCTATATTGGCGGAGGATTGTTATTGGCCATTAATATTGGCATGATTCTTCAACCCCTGTGGTTCGGCATACCGGATACCATTACGGCCAGCCGCATCTCCTTTGTTTCCGTGGGACTCTGGTGGCTGCTATTCTCTATACCGTTACTGAAAAATATCAAGGAAGAGAAAAAAGTACGTGTACAAAAGGGTGGAAAATCATATCTTTCCATCGGTTTTTCCAGGGTGGGAACCACCTTTCGCGAGCTCCGTCATTACAAGCAATTAATTATTTTCCTATTGGCCTTTTGGCTTTATAATGATGGTATATCCACTATTGTCCGCATGGCTGCCATATACGGCAGGGATATTGGCATTGACGGCAATTCCTTGATCATTGCTTTGCTGATCACGCAGTTTGTTGGTATTCCTTTTACGTTCTTTTTTGGTTGGATCGCAGGGAAAATCACAGCGAAAAAGGCCTTATCTGTCACGTTGTTCACATATATGGGGATTGTCACGCTAGGTTATTTTATGACCACAGCCGCCCATTTCTATATGCTGGCCGTCTGTACAGGAATGGTCCAAGGCGGTGCACAGTCATTGAGCAGATCGATATATGGGAGGATGGTTCCGGCTCATAAACATGCCGAGTTTTTCGGCTTTTACGGGATTTCCTCCAAGTTCGCTGCTGTTTTCGGCCCTTTCCTGTTTGCCTTCGTCGGACAGATTACCGGGTCGAGCAGGCTGGGAATCATTTCGCTGCTCTTTTTCTTCGTGGCCGGGCTGATCATTTTACGGTTTGTAGATGTGGAACAGGGTATGAGGGATGCAGAAAAACAGTCCAAACCAGCTGGCATGGTGGGAGTCAAACCGGATAGGAAATGAGAGGAGGATGATGGCATGAACGTGAACAAGCTGATCAGGTTCCTGTTTAAAGCGGCAAGAATTCTGGGAGATATTAATGCTGTAAAGGGAGGCACCTATGGAAAGCGGGTAGCAAGAAGAACTGCAAAAAGAACGACAAGAAAGATGGTGCGTAGCCTTTTCAAATAAGGTAGGAAGTTTATAAGCATTATGCCGTGATGAAGAATAGGCGGAACCAACGACGTCGCGCTAATTCAATCAGCATCTTTTGCTCCGGTCAGAAGTTTTTTATTTAAATAAAAATTTGGTATAATGGCAGAGGAAATATAAATAAGTGTACATACAGAGGGAGGAAGAGAGATGGAATATCGCGTGGAAAGAGATACTCTGGGGGAAATCAATGTTCCTGCAGATAAATACTGGGGAGCACAAACTCAAAGGAGCAAACAGAATTTCCCTATTGGCGATGAACGTATGCCTGCGGAAATTGTTAAAGCGTTTGCAATCCTCAAAAGAAGTGCAGCAAAGGCAAATAATGAGCTGGGCCTCTTGGAAGAGGAGAAATACCAGGCCATCAGCCATGCAGCAGATCAAATCATCGAAGGCAGTCTGGACGAGCATTTCCCGTTGGTGGTTTGGCAGACAGGAAGCGGTACACAATCCAATATGAACGTAAACGAAGTCATTGCCCATGTAGGCAACAAATGGCTGGATGAAAAAGGCTCCGACTTGAAACTGCATCCGAACGATGACGTAAACAAATCACAAAGTTCCAATGATACATATCCTACAGCAATGCATATCGCTTCGGTACTAAAGCTGGAAGATACAGTGCTGCCGGCGGTCCAGACGTTTAAAGGAACATTGAAAGAAAAGTCGGAGGCCTTCATGGATATTGTTAAGATCGGCCGTACCCACTTGCAGGATGCCACCCCGTTAACCCTGGGGCAGGAAATCAGCGGATGGCACCGGATGTTGGAGAAATCGGAAAGTATGATCAGCCAAAGTGCCGAATACCTGAAGGAACTGGCAATCGGCGGTACCGCAGTAGGAACCGGTCTGAATGCCCATCCGGACTTTTCAGAAAAAGTATGCGCGGCGATCAATGAATTCACCGGCAAAAAATTCATCTCGGCACCGAATAAATTCCATGCACTTACCAGCCATGATGAAACGGTATACGCACATGGGGCATTGAAAGGCTTGGCTGCAGATATGATGAAAATTGCCAATGATGTGCGCTGGCTGGCAAGCGGTCCGAGAAGCGGCATCGGCGAAATCACCATTCCTGCCAATGAACCGGGAAGCTCCATCATGCCTGGCAAAGTCAATCCGACGCAAAGTGAGGCAGTGACCATGGTTGCCGCCCAGGTAATGGGAAATGATGCAACGATCGGTTTTGCAGCTAGCCAAGGCAATTTCGAATTGAATGTATTCAAGCCCGTGATTGCCTACAACTTCCTGCAGTCCTGTCAAATACTGGCCGACAGTATTCTTTCCTTCGATGAACGGTGTGCCAAGGGAATTGAGCCGGATGAAGAGAAAATAGACAAGTTCTTAAAAGATTCACTGATGCTTGTCACTGCACTGAATCCGCATATCGGGTATGAAAATGCTGCCAAGATTGCAAAGAAAGCATTCAATGACAACTCCACCTTGAAGGAAGCGGCAGTGGAACTGAATCTCTTGTCGGAGGAAGAATTCGAGAAGTACGTGAAGCCGGAAGAGATGACCTATCCGAAGTAAACTCGAAAGTTCCGATTATAATGGATCAACATCCTCAAACATAAACAAAATGGCTTGGGTATCAATATCCAAGCCATTTTGTTATTCCGTATCTTTTTTAGTGGAGACACACGGGCGGCTGATGAGCCTCCGAGTGCTATCGCACTTCGGTGTCTCATCTAGTCCTCTCCTCCCGTAGGAGTCTCTCCGCAAATATAGTGGAATGTATGCCTTCCTTAGTTAAACAGTTTAATTCACCCACCTTAGTTTCATCTAGCAAATCGGTCCGGTTTGCTTTCTCCCTTGTCGGAAAGGAAGAAGCCGGTAAGTTTTCTAGTCCTCCAGTTACCCAAACCCATCAAAAATTTGTGTTATTTATCTACAATTTACCAACGATAAATTATGATAAAGACAGCCATTTTGTTCACACTATCTAGTACAGGAGGTGATAAACATGGCTAACAACAACAGCAACAACTCAAACCAGCTGCTGGTACCAGGAGTACAGCAAGCACTGGACCAAATGAAATTTGAAATTGCTCAAGAATTTGGTGTGAATCTAGGCGCTGACTCCACTTCCCGTTCTAACGGTTCTGTCGGCGGGGAAATCACCAAGCGTCTGGTTCAAACAGCACAACAACAAATGAGTGGACAACAATTTTAATAATGATGGTATAGAGGGGAAGCTGTAACGGCTTCCTCTCCGTTATACATAATCAAACGGTGAATTACCTGATTCGCTGTTCTGTTTCCTGGTCAAAGAAATGAGCATTGTTCATATCAAACGCAAGCTCCAACTGCTCGCCTCCGCTAACATCGGCCCGGGAGTCTACCCGGGCAATGAAATCCTGCTCATTGATTTTTGAATATAGATAGGATTCCGCACCCATCAACTCGGCGACATCGATGGTTGCGCGTATTTTCGTTTCAGGGCTGGCCTGGATAAAGGCGGGCTCGTCATGGATATCCTCCGGGCGGTTCCCGAGAATGATTTCTTTGCCTATATATCCCTGTTCCCTCAATGTTTTCATACGGCCTTCCGGTACCTTGATTTTATTATCTTCTATTTCGAAGTATCCATCCGTGAGTTTTCCAGTCAGAAAATTCATGGAGGGCGAACCAATAAAACCTCCAACAAAAATATTTTCCGGAAGGTCATAGACGTCCTTGGGTGCGCCTACTTGCTGGATCACACCGTCTTTCATGACCACGAGACGTGTCGCCATGGTCATTGCCTCTGTCTGGTCATGTGTAACATAGATGGTCGTTGTCTGCAGACGCTTATGGAGCTTCTGGATTTCCGCGCGCATCTGTACGCGCAATTTTGCGTCCAGATTGGATAGCGGCTCGTCCATTAAGAACACCTTAGCATCCCGGACAATAGCCCGGCCGAGTGCCACGCGCTGCCGCTGACCGCCAGATAAGGCCTTTGGTTTTCTATCTAGGTATGCTTCCAGGCCGAGAATTTTTGCGGCATTCTGTACACGTTCATTGATTTCATCTTTTTTGAACTTACGGAGTTTCAGACCAAAGGCCATGTTGTCATAGACATTCATATGCGGGTAAAGTGCATAATTTTGGAATACCATCGCAATATCCCGATCCTTCGGTGCCACATCATTCATTTTCCTGTCGTCTATGTACAGTTCTCCGCCCGAAATTTCTTCCAGGCCGGCCACCATCCGGAGAGTCGTGGACTTGCCACAGCCGGACGGTCCTACAAATACAATAAACTCCTTATCCTTAATATGAAGGTTGAAATCATCTACCGCTGTTACTTTTTTGTCATAGACCTTCTGGATATTTTCCAGGCGCAATTCGGCCATCTTGGTTCCTCCTCATTTTGTAAGCGTTTTACCTCTTTATGCTTCTATTTTAGCGGAGGGTGGGAAGATATAAAATGTTAAACATGCACAAATATAACCGGTGCATTCAGGCATATTGACAGAATGCACATGTCAGTGTGTCTGATTCTAATCCCTGGCCAACAGAGCCAGATAGACAGTGACTGCCTGCCGGAATTGCCTGATATCGATGCCTGTCCTGCTGATGAATTTATCCAGTCTGTACTGCAAGCTGTTCCTGTGCATGAAAAGTTCCTTGGCCGCAACCGAAATATTCATATTGGATTGGATGTAGGTCCGGACAGTCGCCAGCATTTCCTTATCACCTGCAAATTCCTTCAGAATCATTTCGGGAAACTGCTGAAGAAAAACGGAATCGGCTTGATGGATGAAGAGCAGGGGGATGCTGTCCGTGAATGTGATCACGGGAACATCGGAATAAGAGATAGCAGTCGGTGCATATTCCACTAGAAACTCATAATAATCTCTGGCATGAACGGGATTTTCCACATAGGGTCCAAGAAAGAAATTTATTTTTACATACAGGTCACTCATCAATACATGGATGATCTGCTCATAGGAAATCGGGTCTTCCGCAGGAGAAGGCTCCTCCTCGATCAATATGCCTTCATGTTTATTTTTCCATATAATTGGAATGGGCCTGGCAAAGGCTTCGTGAATGGCTTCCCGAAACAAATGGGGATCCAGTTGATTTTTTTGGATGAAGAAATAAACGAAACGATAGGAAATGGACTTGTTGGCCGCTGTTGGATGGTCAATTCGGTTTTTCCACTTTCGTTCCGCCTCTGTCATCATAGGAAATTTTATATCGTAGGGAGTAAGGAAGGCGGCCAGCAGCGACATGTCTCTCTCCGTCAGCTCTTCGGAGGCAATGCCGATTACATCATGGTCCTTTGTTAGAAACCATTGAAAGCCGTCTGCAGGCAAATCCACGGTCTCCTGATACATAAGCAGGGAAGGGAAAATCCTTCTAAGTTGGTCCAGCATATGTCAACCTCTTTTCCGCGTTGATGCTTCCTATTATAGCAATGTTTCTGTCGTTGAAAAACATAGGGGTTGCCGAATTGGTATACATGGGCGCGAGTGTTTGTTATAGTAAGTGCTGAGTAACCTTAAGGAGGTAATATTGTGCCTAATATTTATGACAGTGCATATGATCTGGAAAAAGCAATTCGTGAGAGTGACGAATTCACCAGTTTAAAAGAGGCGTTTGACAACGTAATGAACGATGATGCTGCTAAGCAGATGTTCGAGAATTTCCGTGACACCCAAATTCAGCTGCAGGAAAAGCAGATGCAGGGACAGGAAATTACAGAAGAAGAAGTGGAAAAAGCGCGTCAGGTCGTTGAACTTGTTCAGCAGCATGCCGAGATTTCCAAGCTGATGGAGCAGGAACAGCGTCTGAACATGGTGATCAATGATGTAAGCCGCATTATCACTAAACCATTGGAAGAGCTGTACGGCAATCCGGAAGAACCACAAGAATAAGCAATGAAAAACTCGTGGATATATGCTGCGGGTTTTTTGTTTGGCCTCATGGAGGGTTCGGGCATTTTTTTCAGGCAGGAATTTTAAAGGAGCCGTCGAATACATATACATAGTCTACAGGAAAAGGGGTTTCTGTTATGAATACGGTATTGCATGAAAGCAAAGACAATATATCTTATATCCGCCTGAACCGGCCGGAGAGGTATAATGCGCTGAACAAGGAAATGCTCGATGAACTCCTTGAGGTATTGGAGAAGGTCGAGCGGAACGAGGATAAGGTTGTCGTGCTGTCGGGAAATGGAAACGCCTTCTGTGCCGGGGGCGACATTGGAATGATGAAGGATTTCGCGGAGAAGAAATTCTTCGATGCGGTGATGGACACGATAGGGAAGATAGCCATGAAGCTGTATATGATGCCGAAAGTTGTCATATCAGCTGTACAGGGATCGGCGGCTGGACTGGGGTTGAGCCTCGCTCTTGCAGCTGACTATGTGATCGCCCAGCAGGAGGCGAAGCTCGGCATGATGTTCATCGGTATCGGCCTCGCACCGGATGGAGGAGGGCACTTTTTCCTTAAAGAGCGCATTGGTGTCAGTCGGGCAAAACAATTCATCTGGGGCCTGAAGCAGCTACAGGCCGCCCAAGCAAAACAGCTGGGAATTGTTGATATCGTTACGGAGAAGCAAGCAGGAGAAGAGGCTGAGGAATTCGGGAAGAAGCTGCTGGAGACACCTATCCAGTCGATGATCAAGACGAAAATCATTTATCACCATCGGCAGAAAGATATATTGCAGTCTTATTTGGACGAGGAACATCAGACCCAGTGGGAACTGCGGCATACGAAAGACCATCAGGAGGGAGTAGAGGCTTTTCTGGAAAAGAGAAAGCCTGTCTTCACGGGAAATTGAAACAAACGGCTCCACAGAAAAGATCTGTGGAGCCGTTTGTTTTTTAGCGGTGAAATAGTATCAGTTTTGCCTCTGGGTTGACACAGCGGTGCGTATACTCGCTGTACCCTTCTTCATCCAGCCGTGCTTGGCCAACCTTTTTTGCCTCTTCGTCATTTTCCGCTGTGAATGTTTCATTTAGCAGGTTTTCCCCAGACTGGTCAAAAACGGTCAGTGCATATGTACGCATTCCGGTTACCTCCTTGAAGTCTTGCGTTTTACCTACATATATTCTCTTTCATTACGTAAAATCCTTCTTTCAGCAGCATAAAATTGATTTAGGAGAGAAGTGAAACATTTTCTCCGTTTTACCGTATAATCGAGGAGAGAGGGGGAGGAAAAGTTGACGTTGAAATTAGAAAATGTAACAAAGCGGTATGGAAACCATACTGCTGTGGATAATTTGACCCTACATATACCGGAAAAGGAAATGTTCGGTTTCCTGGGAGGAAATGGCGCTGGCAAAACGACCACCTTCCGAATGATCTTAGGGCTGTTGGAGGTAAGTGAGGGAAATATCTCCTGGAACGGGGAGGCTATCGGTTACGACAAAAGCCATCTTATCGGCTACCTGCCTGAAGAACGGGGGCTGTATCCGAAACTGAAAGTAAGGGATCAGGTGGTATACCTTGGCAAACTGCGCGGCATGAGGAAGCAGGATGTATTGAAAGAACTCGATTATTGGCTCGACCGTTTCCACGTACCTGCCTACCTCGATAAGAAAGTGGAAGAGCTGTCCAAAGGAAACCAGCAGAAAATCCAATTCATCTCCGCTGTGATCCATCAGCCAAAGCTGCTTATTCTCGATGAGCCATTCTCCGGGCTGGATCCGGTCAATGTGGAAATGCTCAAGCAGGCTGTCCTTGAACTGAAGGAAAGAGGGACATCGATTGTTTTCTCTTCCCATCAGATGGACCATGTGGAGGAAATGTGTGAAAACCTGTGCATCCTGCAGAAGGGAAAGCCAGTCGTACAGGGGGAATTGAAGGAAATCAAGCGCTCCTTCGGCAAGAAGAATTTGATCATCCATGCGGACATGGACTTAGATTTCTTTCAGGATTATCCGGATGTTGTACGCTATAAAAAAACAATGGCAGGCTGCGAACTGCAAATTGAAGATGAGGAAGCATCCCAGAAGATATTTTCGGAGCTTCAAGGTAGAGGGTTTGTCCGGAAATTCGAGTTGGAAGAACCGTCTTTGAATGATATCTTCATTGAGAAAGTGGGTGCCTCCTATGAATAAGTTCTGGATTATTCTTTCCCATACATACATGACCCGGGTGAAATCCAAGTCCTTTCTCATCAGTACGGCGATTACGTTGCTGTTTATAGTGGGAATCGCCAATATCCAGTCGATCATGGATGTGTTCTCTGATGACACGGCCGACACCTTTGCGGTAATCGATGAGTCGGAGCAGTTCTTCGATAACTACAAACAAATGGTGGAGGGATCCAGTGAGGGAATGGAGCTTGTGGCCTTTGAAGGCACGGAGGAAGAGGCAAAGCAGGCTGTAAAGGAAGAGGAGTTTACGGGACTGATCGTTCTAAGGCAGAATGAAAGGAACCTTCCGGAAGCTGTTTATTATGCCAATGATATATCAGGCGTGGAACAGCGGATGATCCTGGAACAACAGCTCCATCAACTGAAAGTGGGCTTGGCGACCCAGCAGGCGGAAATTGACCAAGCGACACTGGACCAGATTAATGAGCCGGTGGAGTTCCATACCGAAGCCTTGAATGAAACAGCAAAAACATCGGGAGAACTGAACCAGACACGCGGCATCGTCTATATTATGCTGTTTGTCCTTTATATAGCTATTATTCTATATGGGCAGATGATAGCAACAGATGTCGCAACGGAAAAATCTTCACGCGTCATGGAAATTCTTGTTTCCAGTGCGCCGCCAGTCACCCATATGCTTGCGAAGATTGCTGGTATTGCGTTGCTTGGCTTGACCCAGGTAGGTCTGTTCGTCGGTGTCGGCTATCTGCTGATCCTTTCCAAACAGGAGGAGATGACCGGCGGGATTTTCAGATATTTGGGGGTGCAAGGGGGCTCTGCTTCTGTCTATATCTATGCCATTGTCTTCTTTATCTTAGGATATTTGCTGTACGCAACCCTTGCAGCCATGCTGGGAGCGCTGGTGGCGAGGGTAGAGGATGCCAATCAAATGATGATGCCGGTGATTCTGTTGATTGCAGCAGCCTTTATCATCGCTATGTATGGGTTGAATATGCCGGATACGAACTTGATCCGCGTGACATCCTTCATTCCCTTCTTTGCCCCGATGATCATGTTCCTTCGGGTGGGGATGCTCGAGATTCCTGTATGGGAAGTGGCATTATCGATAGGTTTGTTGATAGGTACCATCATTCTGTTGGCAATGATCGGTGCCCGGGTCTATAAAGGCGGCGTGCTCATGTATGGAACATCCAATTCACTGAAGGACTTGAAACGCGCTTTGGCATTATCTAAAAAAGAAAGATAAGAAAATACCATAGAGGTTGGAACAAAACAGTTTATTTAAGGAAGAACTATTAGTGATGTAGCGGAGGAAATATGCGTAGACTCCTACGGGAGGAAAGGCCTAGGCGAGACACCGCAGTGCGATAGCACAAGGTGGCTCACCAGCCGCCCGTGGAAAGCGAAGCATATTTCCGCAGCGGCTAACTCCACTAAACAAAATTTCTAGTTAGTTCATATTTCTTTTGAATAAATACTTTGTCCCAACCTCTTTTCTTATTGTCTAAAAACAAGCCTTGTAGTTATTATACCAGGAATGGCGGCATCTTCACGGTAATATCATGAGCCGACAATCTGCCTGATAACAGAACGTGCATTCGCATTTATTTTCTGGTAGAATAAGGATAATCACTAGACATGAACGGGGTGCGGCTATGGGAAATCAGGTGACATTTCTGCATGCGGCGGATTTACATTTGGACAGTCCTTTCATAGGATTGGCCGAAGTACCGGAGCATTTATTTACACATATTACGGAAAGCACTTTCCGGGCATTGGACCGGCTTGTCCAAGCAGCAATTGACAAACAGGTCGATTTCGTGCTGATGGTAGGGGACATCTTTGACCAGGAAGTGCAAAGCCTGAAGGCACAAATCCGTCTTAGAAGGAAAATGGAAGAACTAAAGCATCACAATATCCAAGTCTATGCCTCGTACGGGAACCATGATTTCATAAAAGGGAGCCCCCATCGGGTAAGCTTTCCGGACAATGTACATATTTTTCCGGACGAACAGGTGTCAAGCTTCATTTTCACAAAGGAGGATGGGACGAAGGCAGCCATTCATGGGTTCAGCTACGAAAACAGGGGAGTCACGGACAGGAAAGCCGACCAGTATATAGTGACCGGGGATTCGGCCCACTTCCAAATCGCTACATTGCATGGAAGTTTGCAGAGCAATACGGAACATGATGTCTATGCGCCTTTCCGGTTGGGCGAGCTGGTGGAGAAGGAATTCGACTATTGGGCGCTAGGGCATATCCATAAACGGGAAGTGCTCCATGAAAATCCCCCTGTCATTTATCCCGGGAACATTCAAGGTAGGAACAGGAAAGAGCAGGGGGAGAAAGGTTGTTATTATGTAACACTTTCAGAGGAAGGAGCGGATTACAGCTTTCTTCCTTTGCAGGAAATAATGTTTGACTCGATAAGTATGGATATAACCGGTATAGAGGGCATACATCAGCTGGAGAAACGCATTCTTGAGAAGGTGGAAGAAGGAAGAACTGCCCCGAGGCTGATTGATTTGAAGTTGATCGATAGGGAGGGGAGCATCAGGGAATGGTCGGAACAGTATGTACTGGAAGACCTGATGGAGTTAGTGAATGAGACGATATCTGCCAGTATGCCATGGTCGTATATATTCCGCTTTGAGGTGGAGAGCGGACTTCGGATAGATGAACAAATGGCAGAAGGAGAGCATTTTATTGGAGAATTAATCAGGAACTTTTCCGATGCGGATATTCAGCCTTTCTTGAAAGATCTGTATCAGCAAAAACAGGCAAGGAAATATCTTGCTGCTGTGACGGATGAAGAGGAGGAGGAAATTAAGGAGCAAGCAGAGCAGATGCTGATACGCGAGCTTCTCATGAAATGAGGTGAAACTATGCAACTGGTAAAAGCGGTGATTTACGGATTTGGAAAATGGGTGGACGAAGAAATTGATTTTTCTGCTGCTTCTCCATTAGTCATCTACGGTGAAAATGAGTCAGGCAAATCTACTATCCAGCAATTTCTATTATTCATGCTCTTTGGGCTACCCCCGAAAAAACGGGAATTCTACCGGCCGAAGAAAAGCGGAAAAATGGGTGGGAGGCTGTATGTAGAGCTGCCGGGTACAGGCGTGGTTGCCATTGAGCGTCTGGATGAAGCGAGAAATGGGGCCGCTGTGTGCTATGGGCCTGGAGGTGAGCAATATCCGGAAGAATGGCTGGAAGAGCGCCTCCATGGCATGACGGCGAGCACCTATCAATCTATTTATTCCTTTTCTGCACTGGACCTTAATGGCCTGCCAAATATGAAGGAGAACGATCTTGGCGAGGTGATTCTCGGGATAGGGCTGACAGGATCACAGAATTTATATGCTGTGGAACGGAAGCTGGACCAGCAAATCGGAGAATTGTTCAAACCATATGGCAAGAAGCCGGCCATCAATGAGCGGCTGGCCCTGATGGATGGCCTTGCCGGCGATCTTCGGAGGTTCAAGGAGACGGAGGATGCCTATCAGGGGAAAATAGAAGAGGCACGCCAGATGGAACAGCAGATCGAGCGGATCAAGACGGAAGTGGAACAGTTGCGGGATCAACAGTCTCTCATGGAGAAACAGCAGCAGGCACTGCCGTTGGTCAAGAAATACCGTACATATACAGACAAGTTGAAGGGCTTTCCACCTTCCATTGCTTTTCCGGAGAAGGGTAGGGAGAGATTGGAGCAGCTGAAAGAAAAACTGCTCCCCCTCAAAAGTGAGCAAGCATTGTTGGAAGCAAATGTGGAAAACTACCAGTCACGGGTGGATGAGCTTGAAAAAAAGCTGGAAGAAGAGTCATTCTATGAACAGGCAGAAGAAGTTCTCCAGCAAAAAGGCAGTTATATGGATGCAGTCAAGGAGCAGGAGAGAATTACCTCCGCCGCAAGAAAAAAGGAGATCCAGCTGGAGTCGGAGATACAGCAGCTGAATGCCGGGCTTACGATGGGGGAATTATCCTCTTTGGAACTGCCTTTCCATGTGGAAAAGAATTGGAATAGAATCAAAACGGACGCGGACCAGCTGTATATGGAGGAAAACCGGCTACAGCAGGAATATCAAGAGCTGAAACAGCAGAGGAATTATTTGCTGAATCAGGCCTGGGAGGCGGAAGATGGAATGCTTGCGGAGCTTGAATATCAAGAGCTCCAGGAGAAACTCAGCGGTTACAAAGAGATGGATTTGCTACGGCAGGTACAGGAAGGTTCAGAGAGGAAACGGGAGGAATGGAAGAAGCAAAAGGCCCACCAGGAGAAAATCAGCAACTTATTGCTGACGGTTTCCTTCACGATCGCAGCATTTCTCGCCGTCCTTGCAGTACTGCTGGATCAGCCTGCATTGTTTTGGGGAATTCCGGTTCTACTAGTCCTTGCTGTCGGCCAAAAATTGTATTGGAAGAGCCATCGTACTAGCATAGAACGGTTTCTTACAGAAGAGGATGGACAGCAGGGTACCCAAATACTGAGTCAGGAAGAGAAGAGGGAGGCGGAACAGGCAATATCCAACCATGAAAAGAAGTCCTCGGAATTGGCTGTGGTGAAGGAGCAGTTGAAAACGGTCGACATCCAATTCATCAAGCTGGATGAGAAGCGAAGAGGGATCGATGAGAAGCGCAGACGCCTGGATACGCTTATTGCAGAACAGCACGATGCTTATCCTTTCCTGGAACAGGTGGAAATCACCTACTGGCCGGAGTTCTACCATTATATCAAGAGGGCAGCGGGCCTTTTTTCCGAGTACAGGCAACTGCTGCAGGAAAAGGAAGAGATTGACAAAGCGGTGCAAGAGCACGAGCGATCGGTAATGGATTTCTTTCAGGAAAGCAACATTAAGTTATCCACCTGGAATCCTGTCACAGCATTTCAGCAGCTGGAGGAAATACTGGAACAACTTAATCGGACAGTCGGTGAAATAAAACAATATGAACATCTGATCGCCGAAAACAGGCAGTCAGTACATGATACAATAAGAAAAGCAGGGGTTTACCAGCAGGAGATAGAGGAGCTATGGAAGGCTGCCGATGTAGAAACAGAAGAGGCATACTATAGAAAAGCCAGGCAGTCGGAGGAGAAATTGGCAATCGAGACGGAAATAAAGCGGTTGGAGGATCAGCTGGACAGCATATTTCCGGACGGAACCTGGAAAGGTATTATCGAGCAAACTCCAAAGGAAAATGAACTGGAAAACAGCCAGAGGAAAAGGCAGGAGACATTAAAAGAGCTGGAGGAGAAACTGGACCTCTCGAGACAGCAGCTGGCTGATGCAAAGGCGGCCATTTCGACTATGGAATCCTCTGAAGATTATTCCCACACATTGCATCAGTTCTCCGTGGAAAAGGAGAAGCTGCGTGCACTGGCACATCAATGGGCTGTCCTAAAGACTGCCAGAGAGATGCTGGAAAAGACAAAGAGGGCATACAGGGACAAATATCTCAGCCAAGTAATGGAAAAGGCTTCCCGCTACTTTACCATCCTGACAGATAATAGTTATCTTCAGGTATATCCCCCATCAGGTGATCTGCCTTTTCAAGCAGAAGCCCAGGATGGCGTCCGATACAGAGCAAATGAATTATCACAGGGCACCATCAACCAGTTGTATATTTCCCTCCGCCTGGCGATTGCTGATATTATGAGCGAAAAACATTCGCTTCCATTTATCATCGATGATGCATTTGTTCACTTTGATGCGGTACGGACCAGGCGGATCCTCGAAATACTGAATAGGCAGGAGCAGCAGGTCATTATTTTTACCTGCAGGGAAGAAGTGAGGGACCAGGCATCCTTTACTATTCGCATTCATGGATAAATAATGGTAAACTAACTTCAGATTATATGCGGTTGGAGGGTTATCCATTGGCAGGAGACAAAGAAGCAGATATAAGGGAAAAGCATGAGGAAACCATTGAGAAGTTCATTCAGGTGATTGCCAAGAATATGAATTTATACGGCATCACTCCTTCTGTGGGAAGGCTGTATGGAGTATTGTATTTTGCAGATGAGCCGATGACCCTGGATGACATGCGGGAGGCTTTGGAAATGAGCAAGACAAGCATGTCGACCGGCGTCCGCTCATTGTCCGAAATGAAAATGGTAAAGCCCACGTTTAAAAAGGGGATAAGGAAGGATCTCTACCAGTCAGAGGAGGATTGGTATAAATCTTTTACCTCTCTTTTTGGAAACCGCTGGCGTCAGCAGACAGAGATTAATATGGAAGAAGTAGAAGATGCCATGGAAGAGCTGCATACGTTGATGGAAGAGACGGATGATGATCAGCTGCAAGAGAAGATGCAACGGGATCTAGAACGTCTCGAATATGCCAGGAGTTACTATCAGTGGCTGATGAAACTTATTCGGACGATGGAGTCCGGGGAAATATTTGAATATATTCCAAAGAACGATAAATAGAGAAGATAGAGATTGACATGGAAGTTTTTCACACAGCAGCCAGTGTCAGTCTCTTTTCCATATGGGGAGGAGTTTTCATGAAAAAAGGCATAGGACATGCCGCAATTGGGGATGCCATTGACAGCTTCATGCTGATCAAGGATGCCACAAAGGGAGTCGCCAGTAATGGGAAACCATTTTTGACATTGATTCTCCGTGATGCCACAGGGGAAATCGATGCAAAACTCTGGGATGCCACCCAAGAAGATGAAGCGGTTTTTGTTCCAGAGCAAATCGTCAAACTAACCGGGGAGGTCAGCCAGTTCAGGGGAAAGGCTCAGTTAAAGATCAATTCCGTAAGGCCTGCCCAGCCGACCGATGGAGTTCGCGTCTCCGATTTTGTTGAAAAAGCCCCGGTAGATCAGAAGGTGCTCTCCGAGAAGTTGACGGAAATCATTTTTGAAATGGAAAATCCTGTTCTTCAACGGATGGTCCGCGCATTTATCAAGAAGTACCAAGAAGCATTATTGACATACCCGGCAGCAGCCAAGAACCATCATGAATACGTGTCGGGGCTTGCCCATCATATTGTCAGCATGGTGGCAATCGCTAGAGAAATGTCTAACCTATATCCCGAATTGAACAAGGATTTGTTATATGCCGGCATTATCCTGCATGATCTTGGCAAGCTTAAAGAATTATCCGGTGTGGTGACAACCAGCTATACAGTCGAGGGCAAACTGCTTGGCCACATACCGATGATGGTGGAAGAGATTGGTTTGATGGCCAGGGAACTGCAGATTGAAGGGGAAGAAGTCCGAGTCCTCCAGCATTTGGTGCTTTCCCATCATGGAAAGCCGGAATGGGGGAGCCCGACGCCGCCGTTGATTCGGGAAGCGGAAGTTCTGCACTTAATCGATATGATGGATGCAAAATTAAATATGCTGAACAGGGCCCTTGATAAAGTGAAGCCCGGAGAGTTCACCGAGCGGATGTTTGCTATGGATAACCGTGCATTCTATAAACCTATGTTTGAAGAAAGTTAATAGGCATGAATTCCGACGCTTGTTCATATCTATCTAGTATAAGGATCGGACAAGGGAGGAACTGATATGGTATTAGGGGTTACATGGTGGGTTTATATTGTCATTTTTCTTATTTTCCTGAGCGGCATCATGGCATACAGGGCGATGCAGGCAGAAAGGAAGCTGGAGGAAGAGGCAGCGGAAAAGGAAGGCCAGATCTATATGGAAAGACTGGAGATGGAGCGGGACAGAAGAAGGCAAAGATCCCATTAAAAAAGGCTAATACACAGCAACGTGTATTAGCCTTTTTTTGATTATACAAAATTCCGGGGTAGCGGCTGATTAAACTAATCAACCGGCACCGCTCTACTTCAAACCGTCAAGTCAAGATGAATTCACAAGTCTTGAGAAAGGCCGACCTGAAATTGAATAGAGGGAAGCGCATATCAACGACGGTCGCTAACCGGCGCTTGCGCCTTGCTGTTATTCTTTTTCAGTATTCTGCTCTGTCTTTTCTTCAGAGTCTGCCTCTGTCTTTTCTTCGGAGCTCTGCTCTGTCTTTTCTCCAGAACCTGCTTCGGTATCTGCTTCAGAGCCTGCTTCCTCTGCAGGTGTAAAGATACCTTCGAATTCTTCAATCTGCACATCGACATTTGCTTCTTGTATTAGATTATCCAGCTTGGATTGAGCTGCCGACATATCTATTTGAGCTGCTTTCAAGTCACGGCGGATCTGATCTTTTACTTCTTCATATTCGCCAATTTCCTGTTCTGTTTCCCGCTTTTCATTCACCTTGATAATATGGTAGCCGAAATCCGAAGCGACTGGGTCACTGATTTCTCCTTCTTCCATACTATAGGCCGCGTCTTCGAACTCAGGGACCATATCCCCTGCCGTGAACCATCCAAGATCTCCCCCGTTCTGGGCAGAACCATCTGTCGAATATTCTTCAGCCAGTTTTGCAAAATCAGCACCTTCTTCCAGTTTTGATTTAACTTCGTTGGCTGTTTCTTCGTCTTCTACAAGAATATGCTGGGCATTGATCTCTGTTTGCATCCGTTCATAGCGCTGCTTAATTTCCTCTTCAGATACTTCGATTCCTTCGGTCATGGCAGCCTCCTGGAGAAGGCTTAAATAAATGACATTCCGGTATTCGTCTTCACTCGAAAAACCGCTCTGCTGAAGAACCATTTCGAAGTTATCGCCGTACTGTTCTTTAGCAGCATTCAACTCGGCTTCTACTTCTTCTTCACTTACATCATAATTATCTTCTAGTACTTTAATGGTTACGAGTTCCTGCAGAACGGCTTCACCGTGCCGGTCTTTCAGCTCCTCATAGAATTCTTCTTTTGTTATATTGCCTGCTTCGGATTCAACGACCGTTTCTGAAGATGCATCAGAACATGCCGCCAGAGTCAGGACACCTGCAGTCAATGTTGCAGCGATTGCCAGCTTTTTCATTAATAAACACTCCTACTCTTTATGTACGCCGGGTACGTCTGTTTTTTATATAGTTAAATATACCATACAAAAGTTACAAAAAAAATAGGAGTATCCATATCCTGCAAATATGCCTGCATATTTCCTTAAAACTGCCACAAATTCCCGCAAACGCTATTCAAAAGCTCTTAGAAATATCATATGGATGATGCTTGCACTTCGGAATGTATCCGGAACAAAGCTGCCTAGGCAATAAGGGTCTGCTGGTTACCCGCAGCCATCAGCACTTGCGAGTATGGGGCAATCGATCCCGTTGGTGAAATAACCATTAGACATAAAAAAAGGATACTACCCGATATCCGGTTAGTATCCTTATAATTGTAGACTGTTTATTTATCCGTCAGTGACTGAACCCTTGCCAGGGAGCAGGACATATTACTGTGCTTTTAGAAGTATATCAAATCCGTCATTCCTGTTTTCAATAAATGCGCTCTTCGGTGCTTTCCAGATATAGGCAATATAAAGATAGTCAATAAAGCTTATGCCGATATGAATGGAGGTCACCATCAGAAAATAGAAGTAATAATCCGGCAGCAGATAACTAGCTGTAATACCCGGAATGGTCAGCATCAGGGTAGGAGCAGCAGCCGTGATGAACGAGGCCCTTTTGGTCAAATGGCATTTCGTTTTATAGGAAATGACGGGAATACACTTATATTTTTTCTTGCAGGTAAATTTTACACGCTTATTCATCAAAATTAATGGTAGAATATGCATAAGGGTGTGGAGCATAGGAAGAAAGAACGATATAATAAGAAAAGGAAGGAAAGCCGCTTCCTTATTCGGTGCTCTTCCATGCACGATGGAAACTGATACATATAAGATGGTAAATGCTAGGATGCTGGTCAAAAATGAAATGAAATTCATTCGTTTCAGTCCAAATTCCTTGTTGATGTTGATTGATTTCCAGCAGTTCATTTCTATCCCTCCCGTACTCCTACTCTAGTGTTCGCATATGCTTTTCATTAGCAATTCTTCATGAATAATAGTACGTTTGCAGAGAAAAATCAACCACTTTCCCAAAAAGTTTTTTGTAAAATTTTTTTCATGTTGGCAGATCCCTTTACAGAGGGGATTCCGACCTTTTAAACGGGGGCAATTACGATGGCAGAATTTCATAAAAAAAGCAGAGAAACGACTTCCTTTCATCTCCAGCTTCTTTCCAGGGTGATGGACCTGGATAAATATCCAATGATCCGGCTGGTGATAGAGAATCACTTATCCCGCCAAGAGTATGAGGAACTGTTTCAGCTGCTGGAAGAGCTGGATGAGAAATACGCCTCTCAGAAAGAGGAGGGGTTATTGGATTATTCTTCTTTATTGATCCATTTCGTGGGGATGCTTGATGAAAAACTGGACCCCCATGAAACCATCCGCGCATTAAAAAAAGAAGGATACTATCCTTCTCTAATGGGGGAATTCATTCAAATCATGCAGCGGGAGAACCTGGAAAGAAAGAGGAGGTGATTTATACCAACAGTCACTCCTGTTTCATTTCCCGGAACAGATCTGCCACCTGTTCATGAAACTTGATGATGTCCTGGAGATATTCTTTGAGTTTCAGTATTTCCCCTGTAGCAGGTTCCTTCACTTCATTTATTTCTTCCTCGATGGATACCAGTGCATCTTGTTGATGTGTGGCTGCTGCCAGCCATTTATTCATATAAGAGTTCATGAATGATTTAAATAATTGCGAATTTGCCTGGTAGAGATCTTTTCTCACTCCTTTTTTCCATACACGTGTAACAAGATTCATATCTAATAGGGAGCGGATACTCGTACTCATGGAGGTTTTGCTTTTACCGATGGCTTCGCTCATACCATCCAGGGTGACAGGCTCATTCACCAGGTAAAGATAAGCAAATAATCTCGCTTCAACAGGTGTCAGTCCGAACATTCCCAAGGTTTTCGAGAATTCGGTGATAATTTTATAGGTTAGTTCCTCTTTAGTCACTTTGACACTCATACAATCCTCCTATCCCACGGCTCTTTAATAAGGTTAACGCAAATCCATTTTGAATAAAAATTAGTCATTGTACAGCAAATAGGAGCAAATAGAAGAATATAAGAGTAAACCGTTTATGTAATTCGTACAGAATAAACTGTACGTAAATTATATACAAAATCAAAAGAATTTAAGGTTTGTATTGTACAGGGTATTTAAGATATAGTATTAAAGTAACTGAATGACGTTCGGTACCCGTGAAACGGCAAAATTTCTGCACGCGGACACATACTAAATACAGAAATTGCCAGTTTCATTGATTTTTCATGGAATAGTAGTGACCAAAAAGTCCCGGGACTTGTGTCATGGGTAAAATGAAGATTTATAATAGAAAGAAGAGGTGAATGTTTTGCCTGTAATTGAAGTTAAGGATCTGACCAAGGTTTTCGGCAAGAATCCAAAGAATGCCATCAAGCTTCTGGATGAAGGGGAAACCAAGGAAGAAATATTAAAAAAGACAGGTAATACTGTTGGTGTCAATCGTGCTTCCTTTTCTGTGGAAGCCGGGGAAATATTCGTGATTATGGGGCTGTCCGGCAGTGGTAAATCCACACTGGTCCGGTTGCTGAACCGGCTGATTGAGCCGACGCAAGGAAATATCTTCGTAGATGGGGAAGACCTATCAACGATGGATAAGCAGGCTTTAAGGAAGGTGCGCAGGGAAAAAATGAGTATGGTTTTCCAGAAATTTGCCTTATTCCCTCATCGTACTATTCTGGAAAATGCCGAGTTCGGTCTGGAAATACAAGACGTACCGAAAGAAGAAAGAAAAAAGAAAGCAAAAGAAGCTTTGGAAATGGTCGGCTTGGGAAGTTTCATCAACCAAACCCCGGGACAGCTTTCCGGTGGTATGCAGCAGCGTGTAGGATTAGCACGTGCTCTTGCCAACGACCCGGAAGTGCTGCTGATGGACGAAGCGTTTTCTGCGCTTGACCCGCTGATTAGGAAAGATATGCAGGATGAGCTGATCGATTTGCAATCCAGCATGAAGAAAACCATCATCTTTATCACACACGATCTGGATGAGGCTTTAAGGATCGGCGACCGGATCGCCTTGATGAAGGACGGTTCCATCGTACAGATTGGCTCACCGGAAGAAATACTGGTTAATCCGGCCAACGATTATGTTGAACGGTTCGTGGAAGATGTGGATCGTTCCAAGGTACTCACGGCGGAGAATATCATGAAGCGTCCGGAGACGGTGAACATCGACAAACACGGACCGCGGGTGGCGCTGGAGAGGATGCGTGAAGAAGGGCTATCCAGTATGTATGTAGTCGACAGCAAACGTAATCTGAAAGGATATATCACAGCCGATGACGCATCGGAAGCACGGAAAAAAGAGATTGGGGATCTTCATCAGATCCTGAAAAATGATATACCTAAAGTGGACAGAAGTACAGCAATGAATGAAATCTTTGAAATGATCCATGATTCGCCGATACCAATCGCTGTTGTGGATGATGGGAAATTAGCAGGGATCATTGTTCGAGGTGCTGTAATAGCTGCACTTGCTGGAGATGGCGAGGTGAACATAGGAAATGAATAGTTTATTAGGATTTATACCGCAAATACCTGTTGCGGAGGCGACAGAGGCCGCAACAGACTGGATAACGGACGTATTTGCTTTTCTGTTCGATCCAATCAAAGAACATTTTGGAAGTTTCATGGAGTTTGTTTCGGAAAGCCTGCTGATGGCCATTCCCCCATTTGTATTTATTTTGATTGTGGCCCTTTTGGCATTTTTTGTTGCCGGAAAGAAATTGGGATTGGCTGCATTTTCGATCGTAGGTTTATGGTTCATATATAATCAAGGTTATTGGGAAGAATTGATGAATACTATCACTCTCGTATTACTAGCGAGTCTGTTGTCAGTCATCATCGGGGTGCCTATCGGTATACTGATGTCAAAAAGCAAGGCAGCTGAGGCCATCCTTACTCCGGTGCTCGACTTCATGCAGACCATGCCGGCATTTGTTTATCTGATCCCGGCGGTTGCCTTTTTCGGCATCGGCATGGTACCAGGGGTATTCGCGTCCTTGATTTTCGCGACACCTCCAACAGTAAGGTTTACCAACCTGGGAATCAGGCAGGTTTCCAGTGAACTGGTTGAAGCTTCCGACGCTTTCGGTAGTACTGGGACACAGAAACTGTTCAAAGTAGAACTTCCGATGGCTAAACCGACCATTATGGCAGGAATCAACCAAACGGTTATGCTGTCCTTGTCGATGGTGGTAATTGCCTCCATGATCGGGGCACCTGGACTGGGAAGAGAAGTATTATCATCCCTCCAGCGGGCGCAGGTGGGTACAGGTTTCGTTGCCGGTATCGGCATTGTGATCCTTGCGATCATTATCGATCGGATGACCCAGAATTTGAACCGCAGTAAATCATAGGAACATAGCAATCATTAGAATGCTGGTATCTTTTCAAAAGAGAAAAGTTTCCATATAAAAATTTAGAGTAAAGGGGAGATTTTAGGATGTTGAATTTCAACTGGAAACGTCTAGGAGCAGTTGCAGGTCTATCACTATCATTAGTAGCAGCAGGGTGTGGCGCTAACGATTCTTCCGATAATGGTTCTGAAGAATCTACGGAAGGAACATCATCTGTCGAAGGGCAGGAAATCGAATTGGCATATGTGGAGTGGGATACTGAGGTAGCATCCACTCACGTAGTAGGTAAAGTATTGGAAGACATTGGTTATGACGTGACACTTACCCCGCTTGACAACACGGTAATGTGGGAAGCAGTTGCAAATGGAGAAGCTGATGGTATGGTTGCCGCATGGCTGCCTGCTACTCATGGAAGCCAGTACGAAGAATACTCCGATCAATTAGTAGAACTGGGCCCCAACTTAGAAGGCGCTAAAATCGGCCTGGTTGTTCCTGAATATATGGAAGTAGATTCTATCGCGGATCTGGAAGATCAAGCTGGCAAGACGATCACTGGAATCGAGCCTGGCGCAGGTGTTGTAGCTGCAGCAGAGCAGTCACTGGAAGACTATAACCTGGAAGGCTGGGAAGTACAAACTTCTTCCAGCGGCGCTATGGCAACAGAACTAGGGCAAGCAGTGGAAAATGAAGAAGAGATCATTGTTACCGGATGGTCTCCACACTGGAAATTCGCAGCCTATGATCTGAAATACCTCGAAGACCCTAAAGGATCCTTTGGCGGTGAGGAAACTATCGAAACAATGGTCCGCCAAGGCCTTGAAGAAGATGCACCAGAAGCATATCAAGTACTGGACAACTTCCATTGGGAATCAGACGATATGGAACAAGTGATGCTTGAAATCAATGAAGGAACCGATCCTGAAGAAGCAGCAGCCAGTTGGGTAGAAGAAAACCAAGACAAAGTTGCTGAGTGGACAGAAGGCATTGAATAAATAAGATAAAAGCTGACACCTTGGGGTGTCAGCTCAGGCTGTCGAGAAAGTTCTCGACAGCCTTATTTTTTGTCCATTTTTCTAAAATTCATTTTCTTTACATGTTATTCTTAAGATAGAATTTCCAAAGGCGGTGATGAACTTGTTTCAATCAATGAA
>NZ_JBHRRZ010000012.1:0-154630 GCF_042643265.1 Virgibacillus sediminis
TAAACTTTACAACATTCTCTATCTTTCCTTTGGATTCCGGGTCTGCTTTCCTGCATAGATATACGCGAAAATCCCGGTTCTGTTTATAGGCCTGAAATTCCTCTGTCAATATAAGATCCCCTCCATTTTCACTGACCGTCATTAATTTATCTTGGTCATAGACAATCTCTTCTGTGATCCCTCCAAAATACTCAAAAGCATTTTCGTGGCATCTAAGGACATCCCTTGTAGTGAATGGTCTCTCCTGCCACTCCGCATATTTGTATCGGGAGTGCGAAAGTACGAATGCTATCACATAAACCTTCATGGTTCTTCCATCAATAACCTTTACTTTCAACTCTCCAAAATCCACCTGCATCTGTTTACCTATCGGTAACTCTTGTATAGCCTCAAAATGCCGTTTATGCATGATTTTGGGGATATGATATTGTGAACGAAGTTCTCTTACATAGCTCCTCACCGTGCTCTCGCCAATCTCCCGAAAACCACATCTTTCTTCCAACCAATCAGATATTTGGGAGGCCGAGAGGTCTGGGTGTTCCCGCAGCCAATCCAGTATAATTTCTTGATAGGAGTCTAACTTTTTCTTTCTCGTTTTGAGTGTATGAACCCAATCCATTGCTGTATCAAAGTCTTTTTCTAGGTAAGCANTCTGCTTTCTTAACTCTTATTCCATAATCTTTCCAAGCAAAAAACACACTAATTAAAGTCATTAAAAATAAAAGTAACCTTCCAAAATCCAATTGAAACTCTCCTATGCAGTCTATAATTTTACCAGCATCGTTTACAACTGTATTTTTTTCCATTCTTTACTAACGTCAATCCATTCTGAAATTGGAGTACTTCTCAAATTCATCTAAAGAAAGGTCGATTGCACTATTCCTGCTACCACATGCAGCTATACTTTCTCATACCGTTTTAGAGACTTGTCCAGATATACGGCAATATCCTTACTGATTCCAAACGGACATACAACTCCCGGAGGATGTCCTACCATTTCTTCTACTTCATTGCCTTTTAACATTACGGCTCTCTTATGGAATTGTGCTTTATATTTTGGATTATCAATTTTGGCATCTCCTGCCATTACAATTAAAATCACCTTACATCGATTATATGACATTGTTTTTGCAAGCAACCAATGGCTAATGCAGCTTCTTCTACAGTTGAGCTAGAGATTGGAATTTCCTGTATTCTATCTTCCATGTTGAAATAATTTTGTCCTGATTCGAGTATAGTTTACAATAAAAAGTAGCTGTAACTTATTAATTTATTATTGCAAAACGATAAATAATGTATTAAACTCATAATGAAAATAATGAAATGAGGTGCTTAGAATGAAACGTGGTTCAACACTCCTTCTAAAGATAGCTGTTATTTTAATTGGAGTTCCAATTCTTGGGTTGTGCATATTTTTATTGCCTCAAATAGCGAGAGAAGCTTTTGAGCATGCAGGAAAGGGAGCAGTGTTGGCTTATGTAGTGTTTGGCATATTAATTATTATGTATCTATCCGCGATACCGTTTTACTTTGCGTTGTATCAGGCATTACGGCTTATAAATTATATTGACAAGAACCAAGCTTTCTCGCAAATTTCTGTGAAAGCTCTCAAGAAAATAAGAACGTGTGCCATCACAATCAGTGGCTTGTATGTGGTGGCCCTACCTCTCATCTTTGTGGTAGCGGAGTGGGATGACGCACCAGGTCTGATATTAATCGGTCTGGTCATTGCTGGGGCTTCCATGGTGATCGCAGTCTTTGCTGCTGTTCTTAAAAAACTATTACAAGAAGCGATAGATATAAAATCAGAGAACGATCTAACAGTCTGAGGTGAATAATATGGCAATTATAATCAATCTTGATGTAATGCTAGCAAAAAGGAAAATGAGTGTAACAGAACTTTCGGATAGGGTCGGAATCACGATGGCAAATATCTCTATACTAAAAAATGGAAAGGCCAAAGCAATTCGGCTTTCAACTTTAGACGCCATTTGTAAGGCCTTGGATTGCCAACCGGGAGATATATTGGAGTATCGTGAAGACGAATAGGGACTAAGGGGAGGTTACACATGAACGTAGCTTTTCAACGTGATACTCAAAGAAACTCTTGGAAGGCAAAAGGCATGGGAGCTATAAAACAACTTATTCGCTTTGGTTGGGAGGAGGCCTGGTCATGTTTATTTGCGGTCGCTATTTTTGCCTCCCTGGCGATTACTCAACTCATGACGCTCCCCTTTCTACCAAGGTATGATTGGCTACTCATCATCTTCATTCTGATGCAAGTCTGGATGATCCGGTCTGGACTTGAAACATGGGATGAGCTAAAGGTGATTACATTGTTCCATCTTATCGGGCTTGCTCTTGAAATTTTCAAAGTGCATATGGGCTCATGGTCTTATCCAGAGGAAGGGTATTCCAAAATCTTTGGAGTCCCTCTCTATAGCGGATTCATGTACGCAAGTGTTGCGAGTTATCTTTGCCAATCGTGGAGGAGATTAAAGGTTGATTTGGTTAGGTGGCCATCTTCTCTGGCAGTTGTGCCTCTTGCAATCGCCATTTATTTGAATTTTTTCACCCACCATTATTGGATAGATGTTCGCTATTGGCTAGCGTGGCTTGTCATCATTATTTTTTGGAAATCATGGGTCACCTACGAAGTTAATGGGATACGCTACCGCATGCCACTCGCACTTTCTTTTATGCTCATCGGTTTTTTTATATGGGTAGCTGAGAATATTTCAACGTATTTGGGAGCCTGGGAATATCCAAACCAAGCGGAAACATGGAGTCTCGTCCATCTTGGAAAAGTAAGTTCATGGGTCTTATTAGTAATTGTCAGCTTTCTAATTGTAGCTACGTTAAAACGGATGAAGGGAAGATGCATATAGATGCCTGACACCCCTATTCTGGCAATATATTGTGCCTATCGCCCTAAGCAGACGTTACGTGGGTGCAGAGAATATGGGAAGGGGCAAACATTTCGGAGGGATAAATCATGCCAATAAAGATTCCTATTTTCAATAATAAACAACAACGGAAAGATTCCTTTTATGATTCGGAAGGTACTATACCGGGCCATATCGCCATCATTATGGACGGAAATGGACGCTGGGCCGAAAAGCGGAGCATGCCAAGAATTTACGGACATAAAGAAGGGGTATCTGCCCTTACCAAAATTGTCGAGGCAGCAGTCAAATGCAAGGTGAAGATGCTGACACTTTATGCATTTTCCACGGAAAATTGGAAACGTCCAAAGTCCGAGATAGATTATATATTAAGACTTCCTAAGGAATTTCTACATATCTATCTGCCAGACCTTATATCCAATAATGTACGCATCTCAACCATCGGTGATATGAAAGATCTACCTGCCTCCACAAGCGAAGCCGTGCAGTATGCAATGGACCGTACCCGAGACAATGACGGTCTTCAGCTAAATATTGCGCTCAATTATGGAAGCAGACACGAGATTGTGGGTGCCATAAAAAACATACTTACGGATATAAATAATTCGGCATTGTCACTGGACGAACTGGATGAACAGAAATTTTCAGGGTACCTGTATACAGAAGGTTTGCCAGAACCCGACCTGCTTATTCGGACCGGCGGAGAAAAGCGTCTGAGCAATTTCCTGCTCTGGCAGCTAGCCTATACGGAGTTCTGGTTTACTGATATTCTGTGGCCGGATTTCTCCCAAGAGGAATTTTTTCGTGCAATGGAAGAATACCAGCGTCGACAAAGAAGATATGGCGGAATATAGGTTAAAGGGAGACCTGAAAAATTAGGCGCACTTCATGGGGAGTGCGCCTAATTTATGAAACCAGAAATCATACCATAAATTGAGTGAACATTCTTCTTGAGCTAATAAGTATGTAAGCATAAAAAAGGGAGGCTATTTCACCTCCCAAAACTCTGCGAATAAATATATTTTCCTCTTCAACGGAACTACTTACAGCTGTCCATCTTTCCCGAATACCTATTTACTTCTTTACATGTTCCGGGTCGTCCTTGGTTTCTTTTGGTGCAGCTGCTTCCTCATCACTGATCAGGCTGCTTGCCGATTGCTTGAATTCAGACAGGGTCTGTCCAAATGCTTTGCCGATTTCCGGCAGTTTCTTCGGCCCGAAGATGATCAGGGCAATGATCAGGATGAGGATCAAGCCTGGTATGCCAATATTTGCAACTCCCACGTCAAAACAGCCCCCTCATTAGCCATACATCGCTGATATTGTCCTGCGTCATGCAAGCTTCCTGTCATTCTTTTCCTCTTTTGCCTTCTGGTCCTTCGCTTCTTGGGCAAGCTTGCTTTTACTCTTCTGGTTTCCTTGCACCAGCTGGCCGCCGTTTTCCCGGTACTGCAGAATGCCTTCTGCCGCCCGGTAGGCAAGCGCCCCTACTGTCCCGGTCGGATTGTAGCCGCCGTTATGGGCAAATGCGGAAGCCCCGACGACAAATACATTTTCATGGTCCCACATCTGCAGATAGTTGTTGACTGCAGATGTCTCCGGATCATCACCCATGATGACCCCGCCGGTATTATGGGTGGTCTGGTATGGAACGATATCATAGTGGTCCGGCATGGTTGCCCGTTCCACAATATCGGCTCCCATTTCTTCCATGATCTCTGCTGCCCGGTCGGATAAGTATTCATGCAGTTTGCGGTCCTGTTCCGTAAAGTCGTAGTTCAGACGCAGGAGCGGATTCCCATGGGCATCTTTATAGGTCGGATCCAAGTCCATATAGTTATTTTTATGCGGCATGGAAGCCCCTTGCGCCCCAATGGACAGCGAACGGTTGAAGTAACGGAGGGACTGGGCCTTGAAATCCGCTCCCCAGCCAGGTGTCCCTTTAGGCACCGGGTTATTGGCGATCGGTCGGCGTCCGGTCTGGGTAATGGACATCACCCCGCCATGGATGAATCCAAGGTCGGAATGGTCGAAGTTGTCTCCATTGTAATCATCAACCGAGGCACCAAGAGCACCGGCCCCCATGAAGGTATTGAATTTTTCCTCCTCAAAATAACCGGTGGCACCAGGGAGAATCTGATAGCAATAGTTCTTGCCGATGACTCCTGTACCGTTGTCAGGATTATATGGTTTCCCAAGGCCAGACTGGAGAAGCAGCCTCGTATTGTTCATTACATAGCTGGTCATCACCACAATATCCGCCGGCTGGATGAATTCCTCACCGGATTTCAGATCGACATAACGCACACCTGTGGCCTTTTCGCCGTCATGGATGATCTCTACTACATCAGCATCCGTGCGCATTTCGAAATTGCCGGTGTCCAAGGCGGTCGGAATAACGGTCACGTTCGGCGTGGACTTAGCGCCATACTCGCATCCGAACCGCTCACAGAATCCACAATACTGACAGGCGTTGATCCGCTGGCCGTCTGGGTTTTCATAGCTCTCCGATAGGTTCCCGGATGGCATCATGAATGGATGCAGGCCGAGATTGCCTGCCGCTTCCTTGAATCGGTCGAGGATCGGCGTGCTTTTCATCGGAGGTGTCGGATACGGGTTGCTCCGCGGCGGTCCCATCGGGTTTTCCTCCCCGCTGATCCCGGCAGTCTGTTCAAACTGATAGAAATACGGCTCCAATTCCTCGTAGGTGATTCCCCAGTCCTGCAGGGTATATTCATTCCCCAATTTATCCCGGCCGTATTTTTGGTCGGTCATGGATTTGATCTGCAGGTCATATGGAAGGAAGCGCCAAGTCTGCCCGTTCCAGTGGACCCCCGCTCCCCCGACACCCTCACCAGGAAGGAAGGATCCCCATTGTCTGATCGGCAATGCCCTTTCTTCCCGGTGGTTTCGGAATGTCAACGTTTCTCTCGATGCGTCCTGCATCAGTTCATATCTCAGTGCATAGCGGTACTCATCATGCACCATCTGGAAATCGGATGTATCCCTGTTCTCGCCGCGTTCCAGGCCTACTACCTTCACACCTTCTTTTCCCAATTCCGCGGCAATGATGCCGGCCGTCCAGCCGACACCGACTGTCACTACTTCCACTTTATCCAGTTCTTGTGCCATTGTCAGTCTCCTTTTCCATCTAGAAGTTGTTTATGTTATCCGCAAGTTGCATATACTTCACTTCTTTTCAACGGGCTGCCCCTCTTCTCTTGAATGGATGCGGGTCCCAGCGTGCGCTCCATGTACGAGCCAGTTCCAGGCTGCTAACCTTTCAGCTTAAAAAAGTAGCCTTCTTTTTAGAAATTTGTATGGGACGTGAGGGCATCCGGCTCGATCTCTACAAATTCTTCACTATCAATCTGCTCCGTATAGCTCATTTGGCTGCCAGGGAATTCTTTCATTCTCCAACCTTCCATATCGGCATTCCCGCCATATAATGGATCGGCATAGGCTCCAGCCAGGGTCGCAGACTTCAATTCTTCGAAGAATGTGGAAGATGTTGCCCCTTTGATAGCCACCCCGTTATTTTCAAATTCTGTTAGAATCTCATCCTGCTGCTCGCCTTCCAGATCAACGAACGATCCATCGAATCTCTTTCTGCTCTCATCATTCAGGGCACGGATACCGACCATAAATAACTCATGGCGCTGCAGCCGTGTCTGGTATCCCTGATAGTCCGTTCCAGGATAGAAAGGCCCTTGCATATACTCCCTGTCATTATGTCCATAACCGCTGGCCAGCTGATGGTCGATAAAGTACGGAACACCTAATGCGACGGCACCTGGGCCATTATCATCCTCGGGGAAAATCCGCTCTGTTGCCGCACTGAGCGTATTAAAATCTTCCCTCCGTTTAAAGTACATCAGGGCTCGGTTATAATTATTCCGGTTATCCGCCGTTTCCGGAGCTGTCTCCTGCTCCGTTCCCAGCATATTCGTCCCCAGCAAGGACCCGAGGATTCCACCACCGATCGCCCCACCGGCTACATAACCTGTATTCTTGATAAATCTCCGTCGGGAAATTTTCTGTTCTTGTTCTTCTGCCAATTCAATTCCTCCATTCACATCCAAAGATTTACCTTCAAAAGGCAGGACTGGATCCTCCACCACAGGGTCACCAGTCGGATTGTTCTAATATTTACCTGTAGGTTATGCAATAAATTGAGAAAAAAACATATTTCTCCATTTTTTTGCAGCATCTTCCAATAGCCTCATATTTTCACGGATATCCTGCAGGGTCGCCGCCCGGGACATCCATCCTGAAACGTGCGTATATGTAGCGCATATCAAAAAAGCGGACACCGTCATGTCCGCTTCCTTACATCCCTATTCATTTAATCATCTTGGTAAAAATCAGTCCTTCCACTATGGACGATTTTCCCTCTAATCTTCATCATCCTGTTCTATTTCCAATACGTCGCCTGTCACCGCATCGATGGTCAGTTCCGTCTCGCCGTTATCGGTACCCAGTTCGATTTCATACACATAGCGCCCATCATCTTCATCGACTTCCATTTCTGTGACCGTACCATCAACCTCAGCCTGGGCAATTTCCACTGCTTGCTCAGTTGTCAGGATGTCGCTTGGGAACTCTCCTTCCCGGTCGTCATCATCATCCCCATCTGATTCGGTTTTCAAGACTTCTCCGGTATAGGCATGGACGTATATCTCATGTTCAGCTTTCCCATTTTCTAATTCCATCTCATAATAGGAAACACCGTCATCTTCATCCAGCTCCACTTCCACCACATAGCCATCCTTCTCAGCAAGCGCAATATCCTTCGCCTCTGCCACGGAGAGCTTGTTTGCCTCTCCTGATTCTGCTTCCTTCACAGCCCCCTGCCCGTCATCAGCGGATGATGCCGCCACCGACACTCCACTGAAAATGACACCTGCTGCAATGGTTCCCATGATTAATTTGTTCTTCATTTCCATTCCTCCCTTATTTTTTCTACATCTCTACCATAACCTTCAGATATTAAAGGAAGAATAAAGGCAGATTAGAATTTGATGAGAAAGGTTAATTTCTCTTAACATAGAGATAACTCAGATCCCGGGAGGAAATAATCATGACGAAGCAACTGATCCTAGCATCATCCTCACCAAGAAGGAAGGAACTCTTAAGCCAGGTGAACATTCCCTTCACCCTCCGCAAACAAGACATCGATGAATCACAGGTCACCAGCCAGGACCCGGTGGAAAAGGTCAAACAGCTGGCCATACTGAAAGGACGGAATATCCCCATTCATCAGCCGGATGAAGTCATCCTATCGGCAGATACGGTCGTTTCCTACCAGAACAACATCTTTGAAAAACCTGCAGACCAGGAAGAAGCAAAGAAAATGATCTCCACATTAAGCGGAGATGTCCATGAAGTCTACACCGGTGTCCTGTTACGCACGGAGGAGGAGGAAGCAGTAATAGTCGAGCGGACCGAGGTGGAATTCTGGCCGCTGACAGAGGAAGAGATAAACTGGTATATTGCCACAGAGGAACCGTATGACAAGGCCGGCGCCTACGGAATCCAGCACCTTGGTGCGATGTTTGTAAAGCAGGTGAAAGGAGATTACTACAACGTCGTGGGCCTCCCCATCTCCCGTGTCGTCCGCGAGCTCCGTAGGTTTTCCGTATTTCCAGAGAGAGGGGATTTATAGTGATGTTGGCGCCCGAGTGAGTGTGCATGGTGCCCGAGTGGAGGTGGCTGGCGCCTGAGTGCGTGGGTGTGCGGCCCGAGTGGATCTCCAAGTTAAAGAAAAGCTGCTCATTTCCATGAGCAGCTTTTCCATCATCTCTCTCTTTTATCGAAATGCTCAAAATTCGCTATTACACGCCCGCGAAAATTCGTGGTAAGATAAAAATATCCAAAAATGAATGCGGTTACAACGAGGGGAGAGGGATATATCATGCAGGTAAGGGACTATATGATCACCAAGGTCTTTACAATTAAACCGGAGAGTACGGTAAGGGAATTGCTGCACATCCTCCATTCCAACCGGATTGGCGGTGTGCCGGTAGTGGATGACAGGGGGAATTTGACCGGAATGGTCTCCGACGGGGATGTATTGCGCTATCTCGCCCCCAAGCGCCTGGGCGTTGCCGGCCTCATCTATATGATAGAAGATGGAGAAATCGAGGATGTGATCCAGGAAAAGCTGGATACCCAGGTCCATACCATCATGACCAGAAGAAACCTCCTCTCCGTCCCGCCGGATGAGGATTTTGAAAGCACCCTCCAGTTATTATCACGGCATCATTATAAAAAGCTCCCCGTCGTCAATGGAGCCGGCCGTGTCATTGGCGTGCTCAGCAGAGGGGATCTCATCCACAATGTGATGGAGAAGGTATACTCCTCCTAACAAAGATTGCTGAATAAAAAGAAGCCACCTACGAACGGTATGTTCGTGAATGGCTTCTTTGATGATACAGGTACGTTTTAAAAATGTGAGATCATCAAACGTTTCTATCTTCTTGCAGTGGCAGTTTTCTTCACCGCTGCCGGCGCCTTTCCTTTCGCCTCTACTTCGCTTGGTTTTTTCACAAACAAAGCACAGATCAATCCAACTACCGAAATACCGGTGATGAAGTAGAAGGAATATCTTACACCCGTAGCCAATACATCCGGCTGAGCGGCATCAGGAAAATCGACCAAATAGCCATTCTGGCCGATGGTAAACAGGGTAATCGAGATGGCCGTACCCGCAGCACCGGCTACCTGATTCAATGTATTCATCGCCGCTGATCCGTCGGCATATAATTCACGCGGCAGCTGATTGAGTCCATTCGTCTGTGCCGGCATGGTGACCATCGTCAGCCCGAAGAACAACACCATGAAGGACACGATAATCTGCCAGGCAGGTGTCGTCGACGACAGGACGGTCAAGAAGCCTAAGTTTCCGATAATGACTAGTACAAACCCGCTGATGACGAAATAGCGTGCACCGAATTTATCAAACAGAGACCCGACAATCGGAGACAGAATAACATTGACGGCATTACCAGGAAGCAGCATCAGGCCAGCCGCCGCCGCACTGAATAATAATGCACCCTTCAAGTAGAGCGGAAGCAGTATTCCCGTAGCTAGAATAATCAGGATGCTCAGGAACATGATCGCGGTACCCAAGGAGAACATCGGGTACTTGAACACGCTCAAGTTCACCATCGGCTCGTCCATCCTTGTCTGGCGTCTGCCAAATAAGAAGAGCGAGATCAACCCTACAGCCAATGGCCCCCATACCTGCGGCGAGGAGAAAGAAACTTCCGCCATCGTTGCCAACGCGTAAATCAATCCGCCAAACCCGATAGTTGACAGGACAATTGATGTCACATCAATGCTCGGCTTGGTGATCTCCGATACGTTCACAATCTTTGCAGCCGCAGCAAGTGTCAGTAATACATAGAAAGCAGCGCTGATCCAGAAAATATAGGACCAGCCCAATGTACTGATGATCACACCGGAAAGCGTCGGCCCTAACGCAGGCCCCAATGTAATCACAAGACCCATCAGCCCCATGACGATACCGCGTTTATGAACCGGGAAAATAAGCAGGACGACATTCAACATGACGGGAAGCAATATCCCCGTTCCCATCGCCTGGATAATCCGGCCAAGCAACAGCATGCCGAAATTCAGAGACATTGCTGCGAAGAGAGCCCCCAGCATGGAAATAAGGAGCCCCCCTACCACCAATTGCCTCGTCGTGAACCATTTCATCAATAATGCTGAAATCGGAACTAAGATTGCTAATACTAATAGATAACCGGTCGTCAGCCACTGCGCAGTCGCTGCCGTCACCGAGAATTCTTCCATAATATTGGATAATGCCATATTTAATGCTGTTTCACCAAACAGACCAAGAAATGCACCTAACATTAAGATAAAGGCCATGGTCTTTGGATTTTTCACGTCAAATTGTGTACTCATGCAAATCTCCTTTTTACGTAATAAGAACAGTTTTCGGCAAGACCTGTGAAATTTGCTTGAGTGGTTCACTTGTGTCCTTAGTCAGGCAAAGCATCACACCGCCCTCGATCGAAGCAGTCAGCATGAGTGAAATGGAATCAGCATCCCCCTGCGAAAACCCATCTCCCATCAACTTATCCGCATAAATCCCCTGAATCCTCGTGTACAGGTCCGAACAGGCCTCCCGGACCGGTTCATTCAGGGAACCCATCTCACTCACAATGCTTGCGAATGTGTAGCCGGTAATCGTTCCATCCCGCTCGAAGTCGGCTACCAGTTTTTCAATCATTGCCTCTAGTGCTTCTTCGGTCGACGGATATTTTTGGAAGAACGCCTCCACATCCGTCGTGATTGTTTTATTCAACGACTCAAGACAAGCAATCAGCAGCTCTTCTTTCCCATTGGGAAAATGGTGATAGAGAGCCCCCTTCGTAATTCCACAGGTCCTTAAAATTTCACTTATTCCCACACCCATATATCCCTTTTTCTGAAAAAGGGCCGTCGCGTTTTCAATTATTAAAGATTTTGTATTTGTATTCATTTTCCGTTGTACACCTCCACATACCAACCGGTCTGTTTTACTATACCAAAAAAAATCTCTATAATACAAGAGATTTTTTATCTTTATGAGCAAGCTATCAGGGCATATTGTGATACCTGCTGGCCGGGATTGAACACTTTTTCACCGGTTCCAGTACATTATTCGGAGCTTCTGTCTCATAGCTTAACGGAGGATATAAGGTGTTTATTCTCTTCACGCTTACGTAAAAAAGATGAAATCCCCAATCCTTGGATACAATCTTGAGGATTTCATCTAAGTAGATGTTTTTTAAAATAGTACTTCAATAACAATTAATAGAAAAAGGATATTAGAAAAAATTAAACTATATTCTTGCTGTTATTCAGTTAAATACTTATAGATTTGCTCCTTCATACTTTTTTCCGTAGCTTTCTTGTTATTTGAAAAAGCGTATTTAAAGATATTTTCTTTCACGAAGTCTGTAGAATCATTAGTTAACCACGTCTCCAATTCTTCAATTTCATTCACTATACAAGGTTTTAGATCATCCTCTTTTGACATTTCTATTAGCAGTGTATCTGAATTCAACTCATTAGAACGTACGTAAATGCCCTTTTTATAAGAGACAATGGCTCCTTTACCTATATAGGGAATGAAATTAGTGACAAACTCATAGTTACCTTTCTTTAACTTTTCTGTGGTTTCACTAGGCAACTGATAGTTTTTCGTTTCAAAAAAGTTTGTTTGAACCATTCTTTTAGCATTCGAGGTAAATAACTGAATAAAGAAGTTCTGATAAAATCTTTTCATAAAGGAATCGTCTTTAGTAACCGTTTGGGATTCTAGCAAATTACTAGTTTTGGCAATTTGTTCACGCGCTTTATTGATGACACTTTCGTGATTTATTCCAATTTTCACTTCGATGGGGTATAAGTGGATTTTTATACCCTCTTCTTTTTGTTCCAGGCCAATTAGTAAGATGTCATCACTATGCTTGCCCTTTACCCCAAGGTTTTTTGCTGTAAAAATTCCACCAGTTTTATTAAGACTCACTGCACCTGCTACTCTTAATACTTCTTCAAGGGAAATAGGTACCCACAAAACATCATTATGGTTAAAATACGCTAAAGATGTCTTAATGGCAGCAATGATACTCAACTTTTCTTCAGTAAAGTAACCCCTGTTTCCTATGATCTTCAATAACCATTCGCCATTGATCGTATTAAAAGCAGAAATTGTTCCCTCTACCGCCTGCGGTTTATCATCGGTGGAAATATCTATTGAATCAAAGAACTCTTTAATTACATCATAATACTGGTTTGATCGGCTGGTAACTGTAATTGCATCGTATCTGGCTGATGAAGAATATTGATCATTATAATGGATTACCAACAGATCATCGATAGTACTTTCAAAAAAGTCTAGCTCTACACCAGGATCTACAAATGTTACCCAGTTTGAAGACTGAAGGATGTTATAGATAACATGCAGATCATCTAATGTTGTCCGAGATACAATACCTCTCCCTTTCATATAAGTGTTGCTAGCCTGATTAACCATATTTGAAGCCAATTCATTAGTATAATAAGCACAGTTAAGCAATAAATCGTCTGGACCTATTGTATAGTCTTTTATTCCAAAGCCACTTCGATAATCTTCTTCGAACTTTTTAGATGGTACTGTTGTATAAAGGCCGTTCATAGAGACGCCAGATTCTAATTGGTTCATAGGCTGAGAAGCAAATTGTTTTTGAGCTTCCATTTTATAAAATGAAATATGAGCATATTCATATGTCTTAGCAGAGCTGGTGACATAAAATTGAATATTCTTATGCAATTCCTCTAATAGGTCCTCTGGTGACTCGTTAGGATTCTGTGATTTTAACTTAACATCAAATATTTGCTCAAAGTACTCAACATTACCAATTTCGGTAAAGTGCTCGCAATAACTATCATCTATCTGCTCACGGTAGACATTTACAATAATTGGTGGCATCTTGTTATTTTTTTGCTTATTCTTCTTGTCTAAATACCACCTGATTAATCCCCTTATTGCTTGATAATCATTTAATACATTAATAATGTTGACTCTAATCGGAGCTACAGATTGCTCAAGGAACAAGTACGAAAAATGCTCTTCGAATTGTTGAAGCTTATCTTTGACCACCTTATCTAGATATAGATCTGCATCTACTACGTTTGCAGTTTCCACTTTTTTATATATTATCCAACCTGGCACGTTTTGTTGGGAGTCAGGATTAAATACATCATCATCCTCATCATAAATGAATGGCAATAACCCATCAGGTTTTAATCTATCTAAGATGCCTAGTTCAATTTCTTCATTACTTAGTTGTTCAATTTTTCTCAATTCAAACGCGACATTTAATGGGTGAAAGGGTGTTAACCAAATCTCGTCGCCATTATAGTTATAAATAGTACCAAGCTTAAATAAGTTTTTGCTTTTTTTACCTGCAGGCTGGGTTTCATCCAGCAATTTTATTTCTTTAATAAATTGCTCAATGTATTCCTTTGCGCGTTGTTGTATTGTTTCACTCCAATAAGTGAGTGAGGGCGCCTTCTTTATAAAGCTATTAACAAAGCGACTATATGCATTTGAAAGCTCAGGGGGCAACTTAATTTCATCGTTCTTTCCAAATTGACCACCGTTATAGAAACCTGAATAGGAAATGTCGTCTAACCATTCCTCTTCGATATCAAGAAATTTCTTATACTCATTATATACGTAAAAATCATGAGCATGGTTACTGGTGACCTTTGTTCCTTTCATTTCAAAACTGGCTTGCAATTCTCTTTTCAACTTTGCCAGTTTATTTGCTTTTATAGGATATATATCTGGTTTCTCACCTGCTAACTCTATCTTGACTTCTGTACTTTTATAATTTACTTGATAGATAAGCCTTTCTTCTCTATCTAACATTTCATTTGGCAATTCAAATATGGCACCGTCTGGCCCTTCAATTTCTAGAATGTCCTGTTCTTCCGAAATACCTTGTTTCTGCTCAGGGTTAACACCAAGGGTAATTTCATTACTATCAAATGGCACTTTCAATAATTTATCTTTAAAAACTACTTCAAAAGATGTGTGATAATCTTCAAAAATTAATTCCGAATAAGGGAGTACACAAATATTAAACTCCGCTCCCAAAGATGCCTTTCCTTCATGCTTATAAACTACACGTTCAAAAATAGGCCCTGATTCATCACCTGATATTGTTACATCGATGGCTTTCTTTCTAACCTTTAATTCAGATTCTCCATAATGCTTTAGAAACTTTTTGTGTAACCCATCAATCTCGCTATTCTTCACATCCATATTTAAAGAAAAACTTAATGATTGAGGATTAGCGGTATAGATTAGAAGTTGAAACTTTCTTTTTCCCGCCCCCTTCTCAGAAAGCGGCCTAATAAAAAATTCACAACTAACATTGGAGGGAACTTTAATTTTCTCAAACGTAACTTTTGTACCCTTAGAAGACTCAATTCTTCTCTTATTTGAATGGTATACTTCAGTAAAGTCTAGTTCCCTCCAATTGTCCTTCTTAAATTTAGGAATGTCTTTCTCAATAAATAGCCTCTCATATTCTGAGTCATCCTGATTAAACTCATGAAGCTTTTCTAATTTGGAATACAGCTCTTTGTTTTTCTTTAATCGTTCCTCTAAATTAACCCCTTTAGATCTACCTAAATCTTCATCTTTAAACATAGCTAAATTTTGATAATCTTCTTTTGATAACATTCCTTTACTCACTATTTCTATGACCTCTTTATAATCATAAAAGGTAGTGAATTGGACAAGCCTTTCTTTATCAATTTGAGATAAGTGATTCGCCAATACTATTCGATCTGTCGTATCTATAACTTCTTCTGAAATTTTTTTTCTAATACTTGCTGATAACTCTTTAGGGTGCAAAGGCATTCCTTCACTTTGGAGTGAAATACTACCCCCGCTGATTGAATCCAGCTCATCAATAATAACACTTAAGAGAGCCTTACCTTTCCACTCTCCAGCTTGGTCTCCGACTCGGTTACGTAAGGTCACCAAAAAGTCATTTGTAACCACTTCACTGGTATGGGCAATTACCAAATCTACTCTTTCACTGTAGATTATTTGATCAGTCGAATAGGTACCTCCATTTTCAAGCTTATATTCAAACGTTTCTGTTTCAATAGCTCTGTCCAAAGCGTCTTTAAAATTTTTTATATCCTTATTATTATTTAGAGTTAAGTAATACCTCTCCCCTGGATTGGGGGAATTATTAGAAAAATACTCATAGATTAATTCGGCTATAAAATTAAAGAATTGGTTTGACATACTGCGCATCACCACTATCACTCTTCTTTTCTATATAATTCTGTTGATCTAATAATTTAACTGCTTCTTTTTTAGAGTACTGATCAAATACGATTCCACGCCGTTTCAATTCTACAAAGAAATTTTTTAATGGAATTTTTGTATTTCCTACAGCAACAGCACTTAACATTAAGAAATCATCTTGCTTTAAAGATAAAATATAACCATGTTTTCCTCTTGCTTTGAGGAATTTACCTTTTCCTAAGTTATCAATGTTTTTACCATACTTTTCATACACGTCATTGCTCATACCCTTTTGTAGCTGAGTGAATAAGGTTCTAAAAAGCTCAGAGAATTCTATCTCAGCATTTAGTTCTTCTGAAACATCTCTTTTAAGGGCTAGCTGAGAATATTTCCGAATCCAATTAACCAGTGTTTTTTTCTCCTCGAGCTTTTCATCAGGGCCTAGCTTTTCTAGTTCTTTTATAATTTGTGAGTAAGACTTTAATTCCTGTTGAGGGTTATGTTCTTTGTAGTTATGGCTTAGGTGTGACATAGTATGAACATGAACAAATAGGTTTTTGGCGTTCTTCTTAATAAATTGGTAATCATTTACTGCTTCTCTATAACCTCCAACACCGGTCTCCCAGTCAAAGGTAAAATGAAAAGGATCCATTTCTCTCCAAATTTGATCTCTACCAAACTTTTGAGCACTTTTAAGAAATTGTAACACGTACTGGAAGATGTAATAATGTATAATATTAAAGAAATGATTAATGAAATAATCTTTATACCTGCTTAGGAACAAAAAGTCCTGAACAAATAACTCATTAATAACGGAAAATGTATTTGAATACCGAGTCTCCTTTATTTGTTTAGATGCTGGTCGACTTTCTAATTCTGGTAAAGATGAAATGACCAATTCAGTTAATAAATTGTCTGTATCTTTAGATGAAAATAAAGAGGAAATGTTGTCGTTATCATAAAATAGTAAATCATAAATAAATCTAGCATACTTTTCCTTATCATTTTTTTCTCCGTTTATTCCAATATAATTAAACAGATATAAGTGTAAAGGTTTCAATTCTTTACTGCTTTTGAAAAGAAAATCTTCTAAAAAACCAGAGAGAACTTCATGATACATTCCACTAGGGAATTCCACATTTTCTATTACATTATTAATCAGAGGATATTCAGAATAAAAGAAATCTCCTTCATAGTTAAATTGAGGTTCCTTTAGATTATTTGTTATCCGTACAAGCTCTCCAATAATTTCATTAATCCCTTCATTAAATACTTTAGTAAGACGAGAAGAAGTAAATGGAAAAGCGTGTTTTACATTACCTGTATCATGAGAACTTAATCCCTGCTCAGTCTCTTTTTTGCTTAATTTTGTATCTATTTCTTCAAAGTCAAAATATCCACTCATTTTAATTTTCCACCTTCTCAAATGCAAATGATCCAATAAAGTCTTTTTCTAGAGTAAATAACTCTTTTTCTCCATGGAAATGTATTAATAGGTCTGATGTTTTCGATATATTAATCAGCTGGTCCATAAACGTAATAAACGCGAGACCATCTTCATAATCCTTCTTGTTTGGTCTATAACCATTAGACACCTTAGATAATAACTCAAATAATGGATAATCAATTTCTAATTCAACAGTCTCTTTTTTTGATTGATCCATAAACCTCAAATTAAGTGTTGTATTAAAGGAATCTAACTCCTCTTTTGTTGACTTTCTATTTTGATTTGGTGAGGGGATAAAATCGATTTTCTGTGCAACCCTGTATGCCTCAGTCATGTTATTAATATAAATGTACCCCTTTTTAGGTGAGCCTTTCCAAGCGAAGATTGCCTTCCTAACACTCTCATATATGTCTCTAATAATACCTTTTCCGCCTCTATTGTATCCATATAAATAACGGACATATTGCTGCATAGCCGGTCTTTCTAGTTCTTCTTGAATTAATGGGTCCGTCAGGTATGCTGAACGTATAAACGACTTTGTCAGAGATTGAAAGGATTCATCCTCTAGAGTGTTTTCTTCACTATCTAATAGAGTAGAGAAAGGTTCAAAAACTTTCTTATAATTATCATCTTTAATGAACGATTCTATTACTTTATTAAAGTTTTGTGTGCTATAAATGCTGTTAATAATTTCATCAATCATCCGGGAACGCTGGTGTATTGGATCATACTTCTGCATTCCATCGATAAGATCACTCCGCCCTTGTCGATTAAACAAAAGTGATGGCAGCGTATATTTAATACGTTCAAACTCTGTCATATTCTCAATGCGGATATCCTTTAAATTAGTCTCAGTTGGGACTAGGATATCAGCAATAAAATTCAAGAAAGACCTCGTGGAAATAACCATCTTATCTTCTAAAATTAAATTACAGATAAGCTTATTAAGCTCCTTCTTAGTTGACTGATTCGATAACAATTCATAATTAAAATGCACAGCTGTGTAAACATTATTTTTTAAATCTTTTTGGTATGCTTGATAAAAAGGGTTTAAGCTGTCTTTGTTTGTGACTTTGTATAAAATTTCATCAAAATACTTGGAAAATACCTTAGTTTCCATAAGTTGAAATGGTTGATAATCTGAAAAGTTAATAATAGAGAATTGATTTCTTTCAAATACTTCAGTAACTTCATCAGTGAAAAGATTACTATCGTTTATAAATTGTTCAAGATTAGTAAATGTTAAATCATTATGGTCATAAGATATAAAATTATTTAATACTCCTAAATTTATAGCTAAAATTACTTTTTCATCGCCTTCAGTTAAATGTTGATCGCTAAAACCACTCAGTTTCTCTTTTAGTGTTTCCATACTATTTTTATTTGGGGCACTGCTCTCAGTTGCATCGTTTATGATGGTATAATCTTTTATGAGATCAGGTTTATTTTCATTTAAATAGGATAGTAAATGAGACTTACCATCCCCTACACTTCCAGAAAGTAAAATTAACTTCTTTTCTTTTTGGTTAGAACTTTGAAGCTCTTCTTCTAAATTAAACTGAATATTCCTCTCCACATGTAGGTAATTTTTAAAAGCCGAAAAGTTGCCCACGTTTTCCAATGCTTCTTGTGAAGAAGCCTTTAATCTATTTAGTTCTCTAATTAAATAACTTTCGTCAGTTCCTAAGTCACCTTTAATCTCGAAACTATTCTGTTGCGAATCCCCTTCCGTAATCTTAGAACCAGTAAACTTACTAATATGTTGTTTAATAATTTCCTGAATATAATCCTCGTCGATACTTGGGGTAGGCTTAGGTTCAATGTATTCGGGAGTTTCAAAGTCAGGCGACCCATAAACTTCCGCATACCAACCAGCCAATTTGTGCACTTTACGATGTACTTTTAAGGCTGTAATTTGCGAATGTTCCCTTTGTTCATGAACTGCTTTATTTCCATTAAAGCGGAGAAAATCAAAATCCACTTGTAAATCTCTACCAAATATATCTTCCCTATATAATTCATTCAGCATATCATAGAGTTTTGGATAGAAACGTTCATCTTCGACACCAATTTCCATCTTATATATTTCTTTCAGAAGACTTTCAGCAAACTTTCTACCTTGGATTACAGATGAAGTTGCCTCAACATATACTAGTTCATCAACCTTTTGCGAAATCATATATAATGAATGGTTGTATTCTTTTAAGAAACCACAAAACGGTACCTGGGACATATAACCTTACCTCCGAACAAAAATCTATATTATATACAATATTAACATAAAAATAAGGGGACAATAATCGTCAAATAATGTTAAAGATCTCTATTAAAATTATTGAGTTAAAACTCTCTAAGGTTTATAATCAAACTACGATATTACGTACGTAATCAGGAGGATTGACATGGATTTCGGTTTCAGTTATAACTTCCCTGCTATTAAAGGGGTTCAAGCTGGGCAAGAGTATTTTATTGCAATGTGTCCTTTAAGAGTGATACCTAGAATATTCTTATTTAATGAGGAAGAAGTACCACCAAATTACCGAGCTCAAAGAATAATTAACAAAAATAGAATACCAGAAATGACAAATTATATTGTGGACAACAGAGATAATTATGTGTTTTCCTCATTGACCGCTTCTATTGACGGTGAAGTAGAATTCACGTCAGTATCTGAGGAACCCTCATTAAAAGATATGGGTATGCTGACAATCTCATTAGATTCTCGATTCTTAATAAATGATGGACAACATAGACGTGCAGCTATAGAAGAAGCACTCAAACTTAATCCAGAACTAGGCAGTGAAACAATATCAGTTGTGTTTTTTATTGACTCTGGTCTAAAAAGATCCCAACAAATCTTTTCCGACTTAAATCGGCATGCTGTTAATACTACGTCCTCTATTGGCATCCTATATGATCACCGTGATAAACTTGCAATTGCCACACGCACTGTTATTGATAAAAACACCTTTCTAAAAAGATATACAGATCGCGAAAAAGTCTCCCTATCAAAAAATTCTCCTAAAATCATAGCCCTAAATCATATTTTCAATACTAATTTAAAGTTACTAGGAGTGTCAAAAGGGGATAATATCACTGGGGAAGATGAAAAGTTTTTAAATGAGTTCTGGGATCTATTAACAAGCTCTATAACCGAATGGAAACAGGTAATGAATCGTGAGTTGACACCTAAAGAATTAAGAATGAATTACATCGTAGGCCATGGAGTTTTTTTAGAAGCCTTAGGTATTGTTGGTAAAGAACTTAGAGAAACGCATGGAGATAGTTGGAAAACAGTAGTTTCAAATTTAAAAAATATTGACTGGTCAAGAACCAATACTGAGTGCTGGGAAGGCCGGGCAATTAATCATAATGGCAGAGTACAAAAGACCTCCAGTACAATTAAACTAACAGCAATTCAAATAAAAAAATTACTAGGTCTTTCTCTCAGTAAACAGGAATCCCTATTAGAAGACCAGTTTAAGAAAGGAACATCAAAATGAGCGGAATTATTTCACAAGCATTTAATGAGAAAACTACTTTAATAGACGAAGCTAAAGAAGAAATAAAGAGAACCTATATGTCAGACGACCGACCATGGGTAATTGGATATAGTGGCGGTAAAGACTCTACTGTAGTAGTTCAACTTGTCTTTGAAGCTTTACGTGAACTACCAAGTAACCAATTAACCAAAAAGATTCATGTAATTTCTTCAGATACATTAGTAGAAACGCCTCTCATCATACAATCTATTAACACGACATTACGTCGCATTGAAGATAAAGCAATTGAATTGAATTTACCGATTGAAACACACAAGGTGAAACCAATGGTTGAGCAATCATTCTGGGTTAATATAATTGGGAAAGGTTATCCCTCCCCCAATCAACAATTTAGATGGTGTACAGACCGTTTAAAAATAGATCCTGCTAATCAATTCATTAAGGATAAAGTTAATGCCTTTGGAGAAGTAATCATGGTCCTAGGAGTACGTGAAAGCGAAAGTGCTACAAGAGCGAACGTCATTAAATCACATTCTGTCGAAGGTAAAGTTTTAATGAGACATTCTACTCTTACTAATGCATATGTATATGCCCCTATCAGGAGATTTGATTTAGATGAAGTATGGAACTACCTATTAAACTTCGAATCCCCCTGGGGAGACGATAACTACGAACTCCATCGGTTATATAAAGAATCAGGCAGTGGTGAATGCCCTTTAGTAGTTGATAAAACTGTAAAAGAATCTGCAGGATCTTGTGGTAATTCAAGATTTGGGTGCTGGGTGTGTACGGTGGTTAATGAAGACAAAGCATTAAGTGGTTTCATTGATAGCGGACATGACTGGATGAAGCCATTACTTGACTTTAGAAATTGGTTAGCCTCCATACGTGATGATCGAACAAGGCGTATGAAATATCGTATGAATGGTCAGGTTTACTTTAGACCCATGCAGGTTAAAGAGATTGATGGTAAAGATTATGTCATTATCCCGAAAAAAGGAAGCCGTAGAAAGGACCTTATTCCTTTAGAACAATTTGATGTTATTGAGAAAAGTGAACTGAAACAATATCTAAATAAAAATAATATTGATCTCTCTTCTTCTGATGACCCTATGGTATTAATTAAAGATAAAAAACAGAATTTATGCCGTCTTGGTTTAGGGGCCTTTACACTCGAAGCCCGAATGGAAATATTGCAAAAACTCCTAGAAGTTCAGAGAGATTTGACTCACCCATTTGATGATGAGTATGACCTAATTAAAGAAGAAGAATTAAAAGAAATTAGAAAGATATGGTTTAATGATGGAGACTTTGAAGATTCTCTTCCTAAAATTTATCGAGGTGTATTTGGTGAAGATTTAAATTGGGAAAAAGATGAACGATTGATCTTTGACCAAGATGAATTACATCAACTTGAAATGATGTGCCAAGAAGAAGGTTTAGACTTTAAACTTGTTAAGAAGCTTCTACTAATAGAGAAAGATTATACAGGGTACAAGGTGCGCCGTGGTTTAATGGATCAGTTATCATCCGCTTTACAGCAAGATTATTTGCATCTCTAACGTGCTCCGTTTGAAAGGAATAAGTAGTCATGATTTTAAAGAAAATTATTTTAAATAATATTGGCCCCTATGAGGGTAAAAACATTTTTGATTTGCATACCGATGATAGGTTAAATACTGTTTTAATTGGAGGTAAAAATGGTTCCGGAAAAACCACATTCCTCAATAGTGTAAGATTAGCTTTATATGGCCCTTTAGCTTACAAGAAAAAAACAGTAACCCCTGATTATTTAAAGAAGATAAAGTCTTTAATGAATGCTAACGCTATGAAGCAACAAAACGGTTCTTTAAAAGAGTATGAAAATGAGTTTTATATTCAAATAGACTTTACCATAATAGAAAGTTTCCAACGTATTAACGTTTCTATTATAAGAAGTTGGACCATCGGCCCTAATATTAAAGAAAATGTAAGTGTCATTAAGGAAGGTGTGGAAGTTAGTGAAGTTGAAAAAGATCAATTCTTTTCTCATTTACGAACAACTTTCCCCCCTTCCTTATTAGAGCTATGTTTTTTTGATGGGGAGGAAATTTCGCATCTTACAGATGAAGATAACTTATCTCAATATCTCAAAGTCCTGTCATCAAAGATATTTAACTTAGATTTATTTCAAAACTTAGAGCAAGACATGTATGCTTACCTGGATCAGAGCTCTACATCTAAAGAACAAACACGTTTAGAACAAGAAGAAAAAGAGTACGAAGAAGCACTCAACCAAAGCATTCGCGACTTACAAGAAGTTAGAGGTCAAATTGAGAATACTGAAAGTGAAATAACGGTAAGTAAACAAAGATATAACAAAGTGAAGAATGACTTTTCCCTACATGGTGGCATTGCTTATGAAGAAAGGACAAGACTCCAGGAAAAAATTAATGAAATTGAAGTCAATAGAAAACATATAAATGAAAAAATCAAAGAGTTTATTGCAAACGAGTTACCTTTCTTTATTGCTTTTCCACAGCTATATAAATTAGTAGTGCAATTAAAGAATGAAGAGGAATTTCATGTCTCTAATATATTAAAAAATAAGATAGATAAACTTCCAGTAAATCAAATTATGGGTGAGCTAGGAGTACAATCAACTAACAATACTGAAGAAAAATTAAAAGAAAGTCTCGTTACCCACTTAGCAAAAACAGAAGAAGTCAATATCATTCATAATGCTTCTAAGACAGAAGCACAGCAAGTGTATAATTTACTATCTCAAACAAGTATCAACAGGTTAAACGTGATAGTTTCTCTAATTCAGGAAAATCAGAAGTTACTATCTGATGTACAATCTAATAAGAAAAAGTTAAAAGATAACGAAGAGTCGCCGGAATTCGCTGATATGATCCAAAGCATGGAAGAATATACTCGCTCCATTAGTGAGCTAGAAGAACGCTTGAATTCTTTAAAGAACCAAGAGAATGAACTAAGAAATGAAATCGAAATAGTTAATAAAAAATTCGAAAAAATAAAGCAGCAATTATATAAAATTAGAAAGACAAAGTCCTCTTTTGATGAATCCCAGAAAATCATTCAAATCAGCCAAAGATTTCAACAACATCAGTTGAGAAATAAAATAAAAGATATTGAGTACTTTTCTTCTAAGATGTTTAAAGAATTAATAAGAAAAAAAGAATTTATCCACCATATACTCATTGACCCAAAGACCTTCCAACTCAGCATATTGGACCACAACAGCGAAAGAATTGATAAAGATATCCTATCAGCAGGTGAAAAAGAATTATTAGCCCTCTCCATTATTTGGGGAACTATCATGTCATCGAAAAAAGAGCTCCCTCTGATTCTGGACACTTTATTAGGTAGACTGGATAATGAACACAAACACTCTATTGTAACTAATTTACTCCCTAAGTTCGGTGTTCAGAATATCGTTCTGTCTACAGATTCTGAGATTGACGCAAATTTATATAAAGACCTTAAGTATACTATAGCGAATGTCTATACGCTTAACTATGATTCGTCTAATAGAAAAACTGAAATAGAACGACACTTCTTTAACCTGGAAAATGAAAAGGTGACTAAGTAATGAATTTCCGATTAAAAACTACAGCTAATACAGGTGAATTCTTAAAAAACCTGCAAAATTCTACCGGACTGACTCCAAACCTTTTAGCGAGGATCGCTATTTCTCTATCAGTAATAATAACTGATGAACCCGAGGAAGTTTCTTCAGATAGTCAAGGACTTGAATTTAATAGGAATACATTAACCGGTGATCGTGATTACTTTTATAAAGCATTAATTAGACAACATGCATTAAGAGATGTTAGTGAGGAAGAATACTTCCCTAACCTGTTTAATGCCCACCTAACCCGTGGAGTTAAATTACTTAATGAAGAATATAAACATGCGGGTAATTATGATAAGCTCCTTAAAAACCTTCTAAAGCTATCGGAAGAAAATCTAAAGGAGGCTTAGTAGATGCTATATCTTGATAATAGTGCCACAACCCCTATATTGCCTGAGGTTAAAGATAAAATGATTACCTATCTCACTGAAGAATATGGGAATCCTTCAGGCAAATATTATGATTTAGCAATTAATGCGGAAGCAGCAGTTAAGGATGCGAGAAAGCAACTCTCTAAGTTATTAAACTCTGATGAAAAAGAGGTAATTTTTACAAGTGGGGCCACGGAAAGTAACAACATAGTCTTAAAAGGTGTCGCTCAATATTATTCTTCGCAAGGAAAGCATATTATTACCTCCAAAGCGGAGCACAGCGCGGTATTAGAAGTATGTGAATACTTGGAAGAAAGTGGGTTTGAAGTCACTTATTTAGATGTCGACCAGTTCGGCAGAATCAATAGTAAAGACCTTAAAAAGGCTATACGTCAAGACACTATCTTAGTGTCAATTATTTGGGGTAATAATGAGTTAGGGTCCTTGAACGATATAAAAGCTATAGCCAGCGTTTGTCACGAAAAAGGTGTGTTCTTACATACTGATGCTACCCAAGTTATAGGTAAAATCCCTATTAATTGGCAAGAGATTGAGGGACTTAGTTTTTTATCATGCTCCGCTCATAAAATGCACGGGCCAAAAGGCGTTGGAGCATTAACTATTAGAAAAGATCGATATGGTAAGTTAATCCCCCTTACCCCCCTTTTTCATGGAGGTGGACAGGAAGAAGGTATTAGAAGTGGAACCTATTCCGTTCATAATATAGTGGGCATGGGGGAAGCAGCAAGGATAGCAAATAACAACTTAGAGAAGAATAAAAAGCACTTAAAACTACTTGAAGATAAATTAATTGAGATATTAACCAACAAATTTAGTGAAAATATAACGTTAAATTCAGATAGCAAAAATAAGATACCGGGAGTCATCAATGTACGGTTTATAGGACTTAATAATGAAGTATTATTAAAAAAGCTTTCTCCTCTCATCGCTGCGTCTACCGGTTCAGCTTGTAGTAGTGCGAAGCCCTCACATGTTTTGCAGGCAATAGGGCTAAACCTCAAAGAAGTCAGAGAGTCTATCCGTTTTTCTTTTTCTCCTTACACGAATATTGAAGATGTTAATATATTTAAAGAACTGTAAGAAAAAGCAAGGCACAGGCCTTGCTTTTTTCTTATAAGTTTAGATTCTCTTTCAACCTTTTCTTTTTTAATTGTTGCTCATTCTGTATTTCTTCAAATTCCTGGAGGTAATCGATAATATTTTGTAAAGCATTCTTTTCATCTTCCATCACCAATTTATATATTATTTCTGCTCCTCCAGCTGCATACTCTTCTGCTATTGTTAGCTTTTCAACAAAATGTTCTTCTGTGTGACTATTAAGCAGCATAAAGTTTTGTGTTTCCAAGAATGCTATCATGTTAATAATTGGTTCGTCCGTCCGCTCTTTAAAAACCTGCCAATGCAACTGCTCAGACGTGTCTTTAAAAGGATGTCTCCTTTCTTCCAAGTAACCTACTACAAGGGATAACATAAACAGGTCTTTATAGGACTCAAAAATTCCAAATTCATTTTTATCCGTTAACTTTGTATATATGTGTTCTTGCTCTTTTGGCCTTCTTATCCTCCTATTGAACATTCCTTTTACCACCTTTTAATCTCTGTATATTCAAATTCTTCATCGCTATTTTGTCTAGGATCGTGATATTGTAGAAGATATTGATTATCAATATAAGGAGTAAGGGATTGTTCCACCTCACCCTTCCATTGTGAGGTAGACACTATTACAATAATTTGATCCGATAGCCTATGAATGCCTTTAGCTACTCTTTCTCTATGGTCAGAGTCCAGTGCTCCAAATGGTGAATCCATTACCAAGGGGTAAATTCCACCTTCGTTAATGACATTAGAGGACTTCTTATGGTAATGCTTGCGAGCAATATCTACTATTGCACCAATAAAGGATAAACTTGTTATTTGTCTTTCGCCTTGAGACAAAGGAACCTTTTCGTCATAAAAATTACTTACGTTCAGCTTAAAATCATCCGATAAGGAAATTTTGAAACCTTTTCTTAAGAAATTACCGTAGACCTCTTGAATTTTTTCCTGGAGATCCGTTTTCACTTCTTCTTCTTTAAGAGAATATATTTTCTGCATGATGCCTGTAATCTTTTCGCACGTATCTAACCTTCTCTTAGCCAATTGAGCCTTATCCTCAATTTGCTGCTGTTTATCTATTTGCATAGTAACCTCTTTAAACTCTTTCGCAACTTCTTTTATACTATGCTCTATTACACCTAACCTCTTTTGATACTCATTCAACTGGCTTTGGTAATGTCTTCGGTTAGCCTCCAAATCAGCTACATTTTCAAAATTTCGATTGCTTAATTCAACACTTATCTCTTCCAGCTTATTTTCCGTATCCCTTACGTCCTCTTTTAAATTATATTCTGTTTCCTCACTAATTTTAATATCTTCTACAAAGCGCTCTCTTTTATCAAGGACAAGGTCCATTTGAGTATTTAAATTACTTATCATTGCAGCCTGGTTAAACGCTCCCACTTGATCTAACAAACCTGTCAAATGCTCTCTATGATTTTCACATAATTCTTCACCACAGATACAGGTCCCATTTTCTAATATAGAATTAATTAATTGAGCAGTTAGGTCAGGATATACATTCCTTTGCTCCTGTTCATCCTCTGAAAACGTCGTTTTAACTTTTGCAGCCAAAATGTGACTCATGGCGAGATACCCATTCTTACTGACAGATTTCCGCAAATTTGTTTGAGTTTGATTCAAACTTTCTTTTAAATCAGCTAAACTTTCTTCTAACTGTTTTCGTTCCTGCTGTTTTTCACTAATTCCTTTTACAGAAGTTAATTGTTGATCAATATCAGCAATTTGTTTTGTTCGTAATTTAACATTTTGATTAACTTGTTGCTCTTCCTTCTCCAAGTCTTGCTGCCGATACTTCAGGCGTTCCTGTTCATCAAGTAATCCTTTTGTTTTTTCATCTGCAAAACTGGCCCATTCTTTTTGAAAATCTCTCCTGGCATCTTCCGTATGTCGAATTCCACGATCTATGATTTCAAGGTCCATTACGGTTTTTACTGCTTCCTTTATCTCATCGTTATCATTATGCTTTGATAAGTTATCGATTCTTTCCCCATCAAAGAAGAAATAATTTCTTAAGTTGCTTGGTAATATCCTATTGATTTCTATAGATGGATTACTCAACTGTTTTAACTTCCCATCTTCATAATACTGAAGCAATACTTGTTCTCCTTCGCTTCTTAACCTATTACCAAACTTCGTTCCTTCACTACTTCTTTTTAATATATAGTCAACTTCTTTTGAGGCAAACTCCATCTCTACATACATTTCAACTTTCCTACCGTCTGGAGCTGATTCAGCTGCATAACTATTGGTTAACTTGTTGGAATCTGGAAGCTCCGCTTCTCCATACAAGCACCAATTAAATGCATTAAGTAAAGCAGTCTTTCCAGAACCATTCTCCCCATGGATCACAGTAACGTTCTTTTTTCCACTAGTATTAAACTCCATCGATTGTGTTCCGTAATATTGCCGAAAGTTATGTAGGGTGATTTTTTTAATAATCATTACTTCACCCCCTCTTTAATAAAGTTATAAATATCTTTTTTTATAGAAGTTCCTTGTAAAGACTTACGATGCAACAGCTCTTTCTCAGCCTTAACTATTTTCATAAAAATCTCTTGCTCATGATCTTCTAATTCATCTAAAATCCGATATAAATCATTTTCGTTCATTTAAACACCTTCTCCCTAAATATCTAACAAGTTAAATTCTTTCTTTAGTTCCCAGATAACATCTTCTGCTTGCGGTCCATTTATTGCCAAATCAGAGAATTCTTTAAAACGCAGGAATTCTTTCTTAAGTTGGTTTCTTACCATGTTATAAAAATGATCCATACCTTCCGATATATCTTGGATATCTGGCGGTACGACAATGAAGTCAAAGATAGTAGCACTATCCTTACCAGTGTGTTTTCTTAATACTCTCCCTCTTCTCTGAATAAATTCCTTAGGATTTCCGGAACTAGCGATTAAATAAGCGTGCTTTGTTGCTGGCACATCAATGCCTTCATCTAAACATTTTATGGCAACAAGGGCTTCTACCTCGCCGGACTCAAACGTAGATAATAATTCATCTCTTTCATGATTAGATTCATCAGATGTAAATCGTTTGGCATTAACGTTGAACTTTTTCCTCAGCGTTTTCAGGATAGCATCCACTTGTCGCTCTTCTTTATGTTTTCCATCACCACAGTAGAATAACGAATGCTTATGAACACCTTTTTCACTTAGTAAATCAATTAACTCATATATCTTATTCTCAGCAGAGTAAATAATCCTAGCCCTTTTCAAAGCCAGTCTCTCCATGGAATCTTTCGCGTCTGAGTCTTCTTTTGATCTATAGTACAATTTTTTTATTTTATTGGTTAGCTCTATATACTCCTCTGTCTCTTCCTCATTTAGATGAACCAACCGAGGGTAGTAATAATATTTAGTCAGAAATCCTTGCTTTATGGCATCTTTCAATGAAAATGAATATACCACCTTGTTACCAAAATAACTAATAAGATTTTCGGTACCTTCTTCATCCATCCATCTTATAGGAGTTGCTGTAAGTGCCACCCTGTATGAAAATTTATGAGGCAAATGCTTATTTAGTTGTTTAGCTCCAAAATAATGCGCCTCATCTATAATAAGTAATGTATTTTCGGCCATCTTTGGTATTCTGTTCTGAAAAGGAGCCATAGAAAACGTGGCATTTGTTGTCACAGTCACTACTATGTCAGTTACCCCTTTATTATATGCTCTAATAGCGTCGTCTAATTGAGGCATCCATACTTTAGACTTTTGATAAGCCTTTATAGGTTTCAAACCAAAGTTACGGCACTCTTTCATCCATTGTGAAGAAAGTTGACTAAACGGAGTTACGATTACGATATTAAGGCGACTTTTTCGCTTTAATAGTTCATTAGCTAAAGCAAGTGCTGTAATTGTTTTACCTGTGCCTGTTGCCATTTCCAAAAGTCCTTGGCTATCATTTGCAAACCAATTTTGAATTGCTTCCCTTTGATAGTCCCGCATTTTTATAAATCCTGGCAGTTCGAAAGTCATATGTTCACACTCCTACCTATATATATCCATTTTATCAAATAAGCCCAGATAATTGTTAACTACTCCTATCTTTAAGTCTTGTTTTATTACCTAAATGATTAGTAAAATAGAAGTAGTGTAAACTCATAAAGGAGACGATTTCGTGCACTATAAAGAAAGGTTATTAATACACGAACTGGTAAAAAAGTATAATATTAATTCTGAAATGGTTTTAAAACTTTTAAAGGAGTCAAAAATGACATCCTATGAAAATGTTAAAGACTCCGAAAAAATTTCTGAAATAGAAAATCTCATATCTTTTTATATAAAGATGGAACAAAAGGGTGAATCCAAATGAGGTTCAAAAAGTTAATATTCGAAAACTATAAAACCTATTACGGAAAACAAGAAGTAGACCTTACAATAACTGATGATGATAAAAAAGAAGGACGGAATATCATCTTGTTAGGTGGTTTGAACGGGGCAGGCAAAACCACCATACTAAAAGCAATTCGGTATGCTTTATTCGGTAAGCGGGGAATCACCAAAACAGAGCAAGAGCGATTACTAGCAAACACCATTAATAATACATATTTTGAGGAAGGAGGCCGCGACTCCTCGGTCACACTAACTTTGAGTATGGATTCAGGTGAAGAGTGGCGTTTAAAAGTAAAGTGGAGATTCAATTCTCAAAAAAATAATACAGGCGAGGACCGAGAAATTTACATTAAAAGACCAGGTGTATCACAAGAAAGAAAGCTGAATGTTACGGATATTTCATCATATAATCATTTTATTGATCGAATAATTCCATATAATGCAGCTCCCTTTTTTATCTTTGACGGGGAAGAAATTAAAGACCTGATTATGAAGCAAGATAGCAATGAGATGAAAAAAGCAATTCATAAAATTACTGGGTTAGATAGTTATAAAATCTTAGTAAATAATCTGAATTCCTTAGAATCAAAATTATATAAAAAGCTTTCTTCCGCAACTAATAAAAAAACGCTTGATAAACATAAAGAAGAGTTAGATTCATTGGAGTCAGAAGTCGTTAAATACGAAAACTACATTAAAAGATCAAGGGATGAAATACAAAAAATTGATGAAGAAATCAAAGAGACTACTGAGAATAGAAATCAAAAGATTACTAATAACTCAAAATCAAGGGAAACGCTCGTAAGAAAACAAGCTCAAATCTCTACTAAATTAGAGCTCAAGAAGACGGAGTTAAATGATTATTACAGTGATAATATTCTTTATATTATTCTTAGTGAAGAATTAAAAAACCTAAAACAAGAAATTAACAATGAAAAAAAAGCTAAGAACAATAGAATTATGCGGGAAAATGCTCTAGAGCCTTATAATAGATTTATAAATAACTTACTAGGTAAAGAAATTGATCCACCATTAACAGAAAAGCAACTAGACCAAATTAAGAGAATTGGCGAAATGGTATGGTTGGATGAAGACCACACTCCCAATAGTGAATTACAAGAACTGCATGATTTATCTTTTAAAGAGGAAACTATACTTAAAAACATCCCAAGTGTAGACAAAAATTATCTGTTCCGGCTGAAAAGTGAAGTTTCTGATTTACAGCTGCAATATGGTGAATTAGAAACAGAAATTTTATCTGCTCCGGAATCCGTGGACATTGAAAAGGAAACAAAAAAGATAGCGATGCTTCAAGAGAAACGAGGAGTGCTTAATTCCAATGTACGTAAAGCATTCAAAAAACTCACACCCTTAAAAGAAAAGGTTACTAACACTAAAAATAAATTAACCAGACTTTCCTCAAGTGATGTATCTTCCGAAGAATTAACGATAAAAGTAGATTATACTACCCGTACAAAATTATTTGCAGAGGAATTTTTAACCAGAGCAACCAAATTAAAAGCTCAAATGATCAGAGATGAATTCGACTCTATGCTAAAAAAACTCTTCCGAAAAACAAATGAATTTGGAGAAGTCACTTTTGACATAAACAACTATTCAATCAGGCTATACAATGAACGCGGCCAAGAGGTTAGCATATTAGATCGTTCTGCAGGTGAGATGCAAATGATCTCTTCCGCCTTAATCTGGGCACTAATAAAAGCATCTGATCTGGATTTACCAATGGTGATTGATACGCCATTAGGAAGATTAGATAGCATCCATAGAAATCGATTAATTGAACACTATTATAAAGAACTATCTGATCAAGTAATTATTCTTTCCACAGATACAGAGATTACAAGAGAATATGTAGACATGATGAAAAACCACTCCGCCAAACAATATCTCTTAGACTACAACGAAGATCACAATTATACTTTAATCAGAGATGGTTATTTCGATATCGTGGAGGTAAATTAATGGCAAATAGAAAATTAAGTTTATCAAAAGAAGGAAAAGACATTTTAGAAAAGGCAGTAGTATCCCTTGATTTAGAAAGAGCTTTGGTTGTAAAAATGTCGCTTGCAAAAGGAATCGCACACAAGGATGACGTTCAGTTCGATACCAACTCTACTCCTAAATGGACTATCCCAGACATAATTAAAAATAACGAATTTCTGATGTTTAAGCATCTTATCATTAGTAAAAATCGAGAAACTGTTGAAGAGGAAGAACTTTATGGGTTAATGCAATTTTATATAGAAAAAGGAATTCGTGTCATAGGTAAAGAACTTGATAATAAGAATAGCCTTGAAGATAGTAGGTTTGTAATAATTTAATACAATGAAAAAGAAGAGCTAAATTCAAGCACTTTTGAAGAAAAGGAATTACAGAGAAGAAGTTACACCTAGTAGGGAAGAGTGGCAACCTGTGGTGGCGCCACTCTTTCAACTCAGAGTCTTTCAACAGTTTTATTCACCAAATAAGCTCATTACCCGTTCCTCGCGCCTAATCCCTGTCAAAACCCTATTCAACTCTCTTCTTTTTCCAAAGAAGGCCTTTACTAATTTTGCCGTCTCGTAGCAAGCTTCTACATCGAGCACTTCTCTGTCTGTATGCTCGTTATGATAGCCAGCGGATAGGTTTACACTTTGAATTCCGTGCCCTGCCCAAATTTTCGTGTCGCTGCTGCCGCCACTAGTCACTGCCCACTCTCCAAGTCCTGCCTCTTCTGCAACTTCTTCAAAAAATGCTCCATAACTCGGGTGGCAGAAGTCGATATATCCGCCGCATGAGGTGACTATATCACCTTTTCCCCTGCGATCGATGACAATAGCTGCATCCGTCCCCCACAGGAAGTATTCATGCACGTTGCTGGCACCGACTAAGCCGCATTCCTCTTCGACAGAGAAGATGAATTTTACTTTACCACTAAAAGAATCGGTGGAGTGGAGATGCTCTGCAACGTGAAGCAATACAGCTACTCCAGCCCGGTCATCTGCACCGAGAATACCTTTACTGCTGGACCATAAAGGACCTTCTTTGAGGATTTCCCTGTCTTTCTCTATCTCACAGACCGTATCAAGATGTGAGTTCAATAGGATGGTTGGACCCCTCCCGCCTCTATAGGACCTTTCCGCCAATATGTTTCCTACATGATCTACCGTAAGATAATCAACAAACGGAGAAAGTTTCTCTATTACATACCTTCGTACCTTTTCTTCCCTTCCACTTTCCCCAGGGATTGCCAACAGTTCTTCCAAGCTGTGTCGGAAAAGCTGCTCCTTGATAAAATCATGCCCCTTCTCTACCCAGCCGTCTTCGATCAAGCTGAGCTGTTCCGCCAGGTCAAGCAGTTCCGTTTGCTTAAGAGGGAGGTTCATACGATAGGTCACATTCTGGCTTCGCCTCCTAAATAAGCGCTTTTGGCCAACTGCATGAAGCACTCCAGCAAGTGCCTCCATGTTACATTGCTCCGTGAGCAACACATGGGCAGCTCTTCTTCCGTGACCGTCACAGGAGCCGCTCGTGTGGAAGCCGAGTCTGTTCAGCTGGCGGACGATTCCGGAAATGAATATATCTAACTCCTGGACCTTAGGCTCATCAACACCTGGACGAAACCACAATCCTTCTCCGCGGCCACGGTATTTAAAATTAACTGCCTCCAGCCACTCCTCTTCTGCCGGAGAGGCCTTCGGAAGAGCAAGTTTCCCATTATGAAAGGTGTAGTTGACATTTGCTGTATCTAAACACTCTAATAAAAATTCGATATTCAACTCTGTCTCTTTGCCGCAGTCAAACATATTCTCCTTCACTTCTGCCAGTAACCATCCGTGACGCACCAATAATTGATTCCACTTTTTCATGTAACCATCTCCCCTTCGAATTTGTACCCTTATTATCTCAAAAGCCTGTGACACTCCTGTCACAGGCGCAATGGACGTTCAGTGCAAGGAGAGAAACCTTAAAGCTACAAGCCCCGCCCCATTTATATTAAGTAAAGCCTCGATTGGTATGGAAACTTATTTACTGACTCTTTAGAATAATCCATTGACAACAATTTACGCTTTAAGTAAACTTATTGTTAACCAATATTAATTGTTGGTTGACAATAAGTTGAGGAGGGGAAATATGGATTATCATGAAGAGTTAATAGAGAAAAGCAAGAAATATTTGTGGTTGCCGTTTACTCAGATGAAGGATTACGACAAAGATCCGCTTATCATTGAAAGTGGAGAAGGCATCAAGGTGAGGGACACAGAGGGAAAAGAATATTATGATGGCTTCTCCTCTGTCTGGCTGAATGTCCATGGGCATAGAAAAAAAGAGCTGGATGATGCTATTAAAAAGCAGCTCGACAAAATCTCCCATTCTACGTTACTCGGGATGAGTAATGTACCTGCAACGGAACTCGCGGAAAAGCTAGTACATATTGCACCTAAAGGGCTTGACCGTGTTTTCTACTCTGACAGCGGGGCAGAAGCTGTTGAAATTGCTCTGAAAATGGCTTTCCACTACTGGAAAAACAAGGGTGTCAAGGAGAAAAACAAGTTTGTGACAATGACTAACGGTTATCATGGGGACACCGTCGGCGCTGTTAGTGTCGGCGCGGTGGAGATTTATCATAAAGTCTATCAACCACTGCTATTTGATAGTTTCAAAGTTCCGTACCCAAATGTTTATCACCATTCTAGCCGGGACCCGGAAATTTGCCGTGATGAGTGTTTGGATATGCTTGAAAACATCCTTGCAGAACATCATCAAAATATATGCGCCGTGACAGCGGAATCTATGATGCAGGGTGCCGGGGGGATGAACCTCATGCCAGAAGGATATTTATCTGGTGTCGAGAGGTTATGCAAAAAATACAATGTCTTCCTCATCCTTGATGAAGTAGCCACCGGATTTGGCCGGACAGGTGAGATGTTCGCATGTGAACATGAAGGAGTAACACCGGATATTTTAACTGCAGCAAAGGGAATAACAGGTGGCTACCTACCTATTGCAGTTACTCTAGCATCCGAGGAGATTTACCAAGCATTTTATGATGACTATGTCAAATTAAAAACATTATTTCACGGCCATTCTTATACAGGGAATCAGCTGGGATGTGCAGTCGCCCTTGCGAATCTAGATTTATTTGAAAAGGAATATATCATTGATAGTGTCCGGCAAAAGTCCAAAATAATCAAAGAAGAATTATATGGCCTTCTCGAATTAAAACATGTCGGAGACGTCAGGCAATTAGGCTTTATGGCCGGCGTGGAACTTGTAGCGGATAAAGAAACACGGGAAAATTTCCCGTTTGAAGAACGTACAGCCTACCATGTCACATTAAAAATGCGCGAACTTGGGTTGCTGTCTCGTCCGGTTGGGGACACACTTGTCTTTATGCCGCCATTGTCCAGCACAGAAGCAGATATTCGGGCAATGGTAGCCATTATGAAATCAGCTATCCAAAGCGTAACGGAGGGTAATAAGACATATGCTGACAAAACCAACTAGCTCACCATTCCAAGACAGGCACCGTAAACAAGGAGGCTTGTTCATCACTGGAACAGACACTGGAATTGGGAAGACTTTCGTCACAGCTGGAATAGCCGCTTCGTTAAAAAAGCAAGGTGTGGACATCGGTGTATTTAAGCCTATGTTAAGCGGAGATGATCGAAATAACCCAGAGAGTGATGCTGGTATTTTAAAAATAATGGCTGAAGACAGCACTCCTATCGAGCAAATTACCCCTTTCCAATTTAAGGAGCCTCTCTCGCCTTATGAAGCAGCAAAACAGGAAGGAAGAATTATCACAATGGATGATATTGTGTCTGAGTGGAACAAAGTTCGGGTCAACCATGACTTTTTCCTTGTGGAAGGTGCCGGCGGACTTGCCGTTCCATTAGGAGAAAATTACCTTGTCGGAGATCTCGCGAAAGTAATTGGATTTCCACTGGTTATTGTGGCAAGGCCAAACCTTGGTACAGTCAATCACACATTACTAACCATTTCTTATGCAAAAAAACTGGGGTTAGAAATCGCCGGCATTATCATCAACGGAATAAACAGAACAACAGAGGATCCCAGTGTCCAAACCAATGCTGGAACTCTCAGCGAATTTACGGATATCCCTGTACTAGGGGAAATTCCATGGGTTCAAATGCCCGATAAGGAAGCTATTTGTAAAGTGATTGAAGATAATATTACATTCCAGCCATTTTAAAGGTCGGTCCTATACTAAACTATAAAATATACTAGGCGGATTCCATGTGTTCATTAAAAGGAGTGAATGTTTTTGAAATCAAAATCAAGATATCGAACCATTGATTTAACGATGATCAGTATGTTTGTGGCTTTAACTGCAGTCGGGGCAAATATCACCTCTTTCGCCCCATTCCTGCAAATAGGCGGTGTACCAATCACGTTGCAGACATTTTTTGCTATTCTGGCAGGCGCCATTCTTGGCAGCCGGCTCGGAGCCATCGCCATGACTGTCTATGTGCTTTTGGGCTTGGCTGGTTTGCCGATTTTCGCCGGTTTCAAAGGTGGACTAGCCGCTGTCATGAGTCCTACATTCGGCTTTATCCTTTCTTTCATTCTAGTAGCTTACGCAACCGGAAAATGGATTGAATGGATGAAGAGCACAAGAATTGCAACATATGTTACTGCCGCATTTATCGGACTGATTTTCAACTATGTTCTTGGAACAGGGCATATGTATCTTGCATTGAACTTTTTAGCTGGAGACCCAGAGGGTATCACTTATTTGCATACTTGGATTATCATGGCCGCTTATTTGCCTGTGGATGCGCTAACCATTTTAGCAGCTGGACTCGTGGCACCGAAAATTCATCATGCATACAAGAGGAAGGATACACCGATTGCTGCATAAAAGAAAGGACACCCCCTCCTCCTAAGCTCTAAAACTATTCTCGCTAACATGTTAATAGAAATATATAAGTAGTAGCACCACAAAGACGTGGTGCTTTTGTTCTTTTTTTACCATAATAAATATATCTAACAGTATTCTCATTTCTTTAAATAAAGGATATCCGTACAGTCCTAAATTTCACTAAATAGGCTGAAATTTTCTATTCTTGAGTTTTTCCAACAACAATTCATGACGCACCAATACCACTTTTTCATGTAACCATCTCCCCTTCGAATTTGTACCCTTATTATCTCAAAAGCCTGTGACACTCTTGTCACAGGCGCAACCAGCTGTACAGTAATGGTGAGGAACCTTAAGGCTGAAGGGGGAACTTCCGCCATAAAAAAAGCCTATGGATCATTAATCCATAAGCATTTCAGATGTCACATCACGATTATGTTTGAAAATGCGGTATTCTTGTAGACAGTTCCAGCGATAGCCGCCGTCAATACTTTCAATGAGATCAAGGGCCGGATCCAATTCACTCAGCTTTAATCTCAGCCTTCTGATATCCTGCCTCAGCATTGCTTCCGGGCTATTGGAGGGCCTCTGCCTCCTTTGGATGATGACTTCAGATTGCACTCCACCCGGATGCTGCATCAAATACTCCAATAACGGTGTGAGGATCTTTGTGATCCGAACTTCTCTTCCATATAAGGAAATGAATGTATCATTCATACTTTGTTGATTGAGGATAAAGCAATGTTCATTTCTAAATGGGTCTGACAGCTCCTCATATTCTTCTTCACTAAGATTCCTCATCTCTGTCCCATTAATGGCCATTTGATAAGGATAATGTTCGGATGAGCCTCTGCCTGCTTTTACTTCCTTAAGTAGATCCTTTATGTCCTGGAACAAATCTAAATCTTCCACAGGAATTTTCTCCACTTTTTCAATGCCTTCATTCAAGATGATTTGAGTCGCTTTCAGTATGTAGTGGTGAGCTTTGAGCTGCTGCAGTTTGTTCAAGCGGTTCGACTCTTTTCTGGCATACGTGGAAAGAGCTTGTTGAAAAGCGTCAATTGAATTTGTCCATGACTCTTTGTAAAAATAGAGAAACCCGAGGCGATAATAAGCCCGCGAATGATCAGGATCAAGCCGTACAACCTGTTTCAATGGAGGTATCGCTTTTTCGTAGGACTGTTGCTTCAGCTTGAAATCTTCACCCTGATTCAATAACAGATTGGCAAGTGTCTCCTTGTAACGGATCTCCTGTCTATTTACAATAGATAGCCTTTGGAAAATCCAGACCCCTTCATTGAACCAAGCTATGCTTCCTTCATCCTCACGATTCCACCATGCATCCTCTTTCTCTAACAATTCCTCTTCAGTCAACTCAGACCCTCTCGGCATAGTGCCCCTCCCCATTCCCCTTGTTGCTTTAGTTAACTTAACAGTTATATAGAACCAAACTTTTAATTAAGTTTCATTATACCAAAACAACCAAAAAATTCTGTAACCTATTTCACGCTTATTAAAATTTGATTCGGGGTAACTTTCCTTTTTCCATATATTTCTAAACAGGGCCATAGCCGCCCTTGCCATTTCACTCCCCTATGGTAAAATATAACTAATTCAATAAGGTTATCAAGAGTGAACGAGAGTAATGGCTCAATGACTTCGCAGCAACCTGCCCTACGGGTAAGGTGCTCCTACCAGCAAAGCTTGCTTTGAATGATAACGAACGGTGCTTCAGCCCTTTGTCAGCATTCACTTGCAGCAAAGGGCTTTTTCATTGGTCTTGAAACCTATTGATAAATAAATAGGAGGAATGAAATGAAGGCAACAGGATTTATCCGTGGCTATATGGCCAAAAATCTGGATGAGGAAAAATTTTTACACCATGTAGTTGGGGTGATTGAGCAGCAGCTTCAAGAGTGGGATGAAACCTATAAAGTTGATATATTTAAAAGTGAAGACTATACCGTTTCTGTACAACAGAAGACACATATTTCAGAAATAACCATTTCACCTTCTCAGTTAACATCGCTTCAGTTACAATCGCCATTCTCCTTAGACCGATATATTTGGACAAAACTTAAAGAACACGGGGTGACATTCAAAGATGAAAACGGATACGGCAATTATTTAGATTTTGTGTTTAGGTGAGTAGAGGAAATACTCCTACTACCCATGCCGGTGCCTTCTCCCTCTTCGTAGTAAGGGTACTATTGGTTCATCGATAGGTACCTCTACATCTGTATTATCTAAATACACCGCCAGAGAAGCAGCAGGATTTAAAAACCCAAAAGTTTATAATAAAGTCTGATAAAAATGAAAGTAACCAATTGAAAATGCTAATTGTATTAAAGAAAAGAAATACCTTGTAAACAGTGGAAAAGCAAAGGACGGTCTGTTGGTTTAATACCGACGAGACACGGAAACCTCATTTCGGCTGCAAGTAAAGATAATAGCAAATCTCTGCTGATTAGAAAATATAGTAGAATTTTAAGAAGAAGATAAGGAGGGATGACGATGGTAAATTCTACATTATATAAAAAAGACTATCATATTGACTTACGTGACGTTGATTTTAAAAAGAAATTAAGGATAAGCACATTATTCAGCTACTTTCAAGAAATTGCCAGTCTTTCTGCTGCAAGTCTTGGCGTCGGTATAGATGATCTAGAAAAAGACTATGGTGTCGCCTGGATTCTCATGCGGATAAAAGTAGAAGTTGCCCGAATACCGGAACTCAATGAAGATATTACGATTGAAACATGGGCACATGAACCTGGTAAATTAGAGTTCAAAAGAGATTTCTTCGTTCGTGACCAGCAAGGAACCCCTATTATCCGAGCAGTCTCTGCTTGGGTGCTAATGGACTTAGTGGAGAGAAAACTAAAAAGGTCTTCACATATCCCATTTGAATATCCATCAGGCAGAGAAGAAACTGCAATCGATTATGAACTAAAAAAGCTGAAGCGTGTAGAATCAATGAAAACTGTATACCAAAAAGTGATTGGCTACAGTGATATTGATTTTAACGGCCATTTGAACAACTCAAGGTATGTAGATTTTATACTGGATTGTTTACCTATTATCGATCATCAAACCCACGAAATCGCAGCCATTGAGGTAAACTTTAATCATGAGGCTCTACCAGGGGAAACTATAAAGTTAAAAAAGGGTATTTCTAATAAGCATACAAATATAATTACTACGGAGGGGATCAATGAGAATACCCAAAAGACAGTTTTTAGAGCTCAGTTAGAAATCAGAAAATTAGATAAGAATAGTGACTAAGCTACTCTCTCTATTAGATACTCACATTTAAGGGTGGTGTTATTCACACCACCCTTAGGTTACGCTCTTGTTTATGCAAGAAACCTTCATTACATTTAAATTATAATAAACCTTGTTAGATTGCTTCCTCCGTATCTGACAGTACTTCATTTGTCGCTTGTTTATCTTCTCTTAAGCCAACTAGTAAAAAGTAAAGGACTATACCAATACCCATCCCCCACGCGGCCCCAAGTGTTGCTGTCAGCATCCCGATGATAAGTACCAAACCACGTGAAATGTTACTTGAAACCATTCCCATCGATACATATGCACAAGCAAAGCCTGTTAAAAGAAGCGTGACGGATAAACCAACCGGAAACAACGGTGTGATTATACCGATGACAGGCAAAAATAGACCAAGTGGAATTGCTAAAATATAAAAGTTCATCGGCCCACTATAAATAGAATCCATAACCCGTCTCCCCTTTTTATACCGCTCAATCAAGAATATCTGTACCCCAGTCCAAATTGGTCCATGAATCCAAAGAAGTGGGCCTCCGGTGAGAAGTTGGGCGATATTCCTAAGAGAAAGTATATAATGGCTCCTAGTTGGATTAATGTCTATTCTCTCATCGCTTCTTGCTTTATCTGCGTCCTTTAAAAGAGTGTTAGCAACAATTAAATCACTAAAGGCTAGGATGTAGATCATAATCCCTATAGGAAGCACAGAAAGGATAACATCCCAGCTTGGGAAGCCGACAGCCCATATGGACAAAGTTGAGATAGTTTCTCCAATGGGCGGTACAAAGATTCCCCAGGATAAATCATACGTTAATTCTCCGGTAAGCCATCCGATAATACCAGCTCCAGCAAAGGCGAACAAAAGAGCATTCGCCCCAGCGGCAATCTTCAACTTTGAATCTGGCAGTTTAGAAAATGGAATAGAAAACATTAAGATCAACACGGTAATCCATGCAGTAACCAAGGTAATCGGCATTTCCTGCAAGCGATCTAGCTCGGACTGGAACGCTGCAATAGCCGCCCCCATAATAACCCCCGCCTTGAGCGTAGTTGGAAACATATTATTAAATGCTTCACCGAGCTTGGTAATACCAAAAAATAAAAACAATGCGATAACTACGAGGAAAATGGCAATCATGCCTTCAATAGCTTCCTCACCAGGTGTAAGCGTATTCAAAAAAACAATAGTTAGTGGCAATCCTGCTGTAATCCCTCCAGCAGCATACGGATCTCCAAATAAAACAGTTTGAGCAAGAACCCAAAATAGCATAACAAGGCTCACAGTCCATGCTATTTCAAAAGAAACTTCAAAATAATGCATTACAAGTGGCGTTACCGCACCGCAAGTACCTAGTAGCATTAGCCCACCCTGTATATGCTGACTTGGTGTAATGCGTAGGTGAATCCCCGGCACTCTTAATGTGAAGGGCCCCCACCTCAGTCCCGGTTGAAACTTTCCATGTTTTGTCATAAATAGTTACTTCCTCCTTTTTTTATTTATTAAAAGGGAAAATTACCCCATTTTAATTAGTTGTCGGTATCTTATATCCTCTTTCTATTTATGCTTTCTGATACGCAAAATCATTGCCTGTCCAATTCATTGGGACCATGGTGTGTACTGATGATCCCTAACCAAACAAATTAAAATATAACGTTTTAATAACGTAATATAAAATTTCATTATATTAAGAATACTGAAATAAAATTGTGGTGTCAACACTATATTTTAAATATTTAAATTTTAAACAATTTAATTATTATTCACTATTTAATAAAGGTAAGGTCGGTTGAAGAATGGATAAGTCCACTAAAAAATAAGCAGTCCTTCTTCCGAGAACCCGCCATCAATTTGCATGGATGAACTTCCTAAAGAACCAATAAAATTTAACTAATACTCTAAGGAGTAGTCTATTCTTGCTTAGGTTGTAGAGGGAGAGTAGAAAGGTTACATAATTGATGGATGGCTAGTAAGAGGCTTGAAGGAGATTAAATAATAGAAGAAAAAACTCAATTAGAAGACTTTCTTTTGAAATGTATGCAAGGCTTGATTTAATGTTATAATAAGTTTGACAATTTAAATAATTGGAAAGGAGCGAAAGAATGGTTATACCCTACAATAGCAAGTATCCTGCTATCCATGATACTGTATTCGTAGCCCCAGGAAGTCATATAATAGGAGACGTCTCCATCGGAAGAGATTCCTCTGTTTGGTTTAATGCCGTGTTACGCGGTGACGAGGATTCAATTTCTATAGGTGAAAAATGCAGCATTCAGGACAACTCAACCATTCATTTGTATGAAGGGTGTCCTACCAATATTGAAGACCAAGTAACAATAGGACATAATGTAGTTATTCACGGATGCAAAATTGGGAGAAGGTCCATTATCGGAATGGGCTCTACTATTCTTGATAATGCGGAAATTGGAGAAGAATGCATCATAGGAGCTAATACTTTGATTCCTCCAGGAAAAAAAATACCGTCCGGTTCTTTAGTTGTTGGATCCCCTGGCAAAGTAGTACGATCACTTACTAAAGAGGACTTCGATTTAATTCAACTTTCCGTAGATACTTATGTAGAAAAGGGAAAGGAATTCAAAGAAATATTAGAGGTTAATAGTTAGATATCACCTCCTAATCATAATAAAAAGCTGTGCTCTAAACACAGCTTTTTATTATCTATTCTATTGATATGAAATAATGGTTTTTTCGGTAAGCTACTGCTTCTATAGAAGCAATAGCTTCTTTCTCTGTTTCAATTACAATACGATAAAAACCAATCCTATTATTCCGTCTCACCTCTGAAGCCTTGGCTATTATGGTGTCTCCTTCTGTTGCACTTTTCATAAAGTTAGTGGTTGTCGAAAGGCCGACAGAAGTTCTTCCATAAGAGTTACAAGCAAGTGCAAAAGCAAAGTCGGCCATTGTATATAATAGCCCACCGTGAATCGTTCCATGTGCATTTAGCATATGTTCTTTAGCTTTTAGCTGAACGCTAGCTTCACCTGCGTTAAAAGCGATGATTTCCATTCCTAGATATGCAGCATATCTATCATTTTTAAGCTTATTCAAGATATCATAATAGTAGTTCTGATGAATTGAGATTTCATCTTTCGTTTGAATCATCCCTACCCTCCTAAGACCCTGGCTTACAATGCATCCAAACTCGCTTTTAATGTTTCCTTTGCTTGTGTTACCATCTCTTCCATCAATTCTTCTACAGATGGACAATCTTTAATTAAACCAGCAATCTGTCCACTATTAACAAATCCGTTATCTGTATCCCCCGCTAAAGCCCCAATCTCATGGTACTTTTCTTGGGTTCTCTCCATAAAATCCTCCATAGACCCGTCTTCTATTTCTAATAACTTATTTGCATAGTTCCCTTTCAAGACTCTACGTATCTTGTTTGTAGGACGGCCAATAATTATAGTAGATTCGTCTGTTGCCTCTAAAATCGAATCCTTATAATTACGGTGGAACATTGCTTCTTTGGTAGCGACAAACCTAGTACCCATCTGGACTCCTGAAGCTCCTAGTGATAAAGCAGCTGCCAATCCTCTTCCGTCAGCTATACCTCCTGCAGCAATGACAGGAACAGAAACACTATTTGCCACTTGGGGTATCAAGGTCATGGTAGTGCTTTCATTCAAACTATTAATTCCAGCAGCTTCATAACCTTCACAGACGATTAAATCAGCTCCCGCATTTGTTGCCTTCTTTGCCTGTTTGACAGTAGAAGAAACACAAATTACCTTAATATCTTTTTCCTTCAATTGAGGAATGATTTTTGCTGGATTGCCTGCGGATAATGAAACCACTGGCACTCCTTTTTGGATTATCATCTCCACTATTCGATTGACTTCTGGATGGACAGAGACTGGAATATTTACACAACAAGGGCGATCAGTATTTTCCATCATTGTGCTAATTTTAATATCACATTCTTCCGCAGATGTGGTACCAACACCAATCGTTCCCAGTCCACCTGCATTTGATATTGCCGCTGCTAATTTAGGATCACTAATATTTCCCATCCCACCTTGAATGATGGGAAATTTTACTCCTAATAGATGTGTAATCGGATTTTCCAAATTATCACTTCCAAACTGGAATAATAGCTGTAATGTTCCCAATCTAAGATGGTCTTACTATTTAATTCGCATTCCGTTCGTATTTGTCATATCCTTTAGCGAAAACTTCTTCAAAAAATTGGTTGGCTGGACCTTCAAGGATTTTATAATAATCGTTGAATAATCTACTTGCTGGTTCCCCCTTCCATTTATCCGGTAATAACTCCTTTGGCAGTCCTGGGTCAATAAACAGAGACTTCCGATAATAATGCACCAATTTTGTACGTTTAACAAAACACTCTTTGTTGCTCAGAGACCCAGTTTGTATTCTTTTGCAGTCTTCTTCATAACTGTCTTTATTTCTATTGATAAACAGCTCGTACCGTTCATTTATAAAGTCAAGGTCCCAGCATTCCCTAACGATTTTATCGTCAGACTGAACACCTATGTTTTCGGAAACAAAGTAGTGAACAAAATCTTTAAGATTATATCTTTGGATGATATCATTAATCTGAGGAGATAAATCATTAGGTGTTACCCATAAACTATTGGATAATAACCCCATCCCGCTCCAGGTTAATTCCTTTCTTAATTCGTCTCTTATCTGCCTCTTGTCTTCAGGGATGGTATATAAAAACATCCTCCATTTCCCATCCCATCTATCTGGTTCAGCTCGATAAATTCTCACTGCAGCCTCATCAACTCTTTTTATTCCTTGCTCTGTTAAAGAGTAAAAGCTTTTATTCCCTTCTCTGCGGTTGCATACCCAGTTTTGTTTGCTCATTCTGGAAATGGCAGCCCTCACAGCCTGTGGGTTATGATTAAACGCTTCTAAAAGTTCGATAAGGCTGCCAATCCATATTTCATTTCCGTAATTTCTAATATAATCCCCATATAATGTAAATATCATGGAGCGGGTATTGGGTTTATTATTCATAAAAATACTCCTTATTGTCTTATGTTACTGTCCTATAAATTCAGGTGTTCTTTTTTCATTGAATGCCACCAATGCCTCCTCTCGATCCTTAGTAGGGATAGTTAATTCATATGATTTTGCTTCTATTTGCAGACCAGTTTTAATATCCACATTTAATCCATTTTGGATAGAGAATTTGGCTTGTTTGATGGCAATTGGCGCATTTTTCAGAATAGATTGTGCAAATTTTTCGCAACTGGATAATAGCTCGGTACTTTCTACAGAAAGATTTACTATTCCAAGTTGCTGTGCTTCCATACAAGATATACGTTTTGCTTGTAAGATTAATTCCATAGCTTTAGACACGCCTATTAAACGTGGGAGTCGTTGGGTTCCGCCAGCACCGGGTATTATACCCATACTTGTCTCAGTTAGACCCATCAGGGAATGAGAAGCAGCTATCCGAAAGTCACAGGCAATTGCCAGTTCAAATCCCCCTCCAAACGCATATCCATTGATTGCCGCGATTGTTGGCTGAGGAAGTGCAGCTATTTGATCGAACACATCGCTGATTTTCTTTACATTCCTTCTGACTTCTTTTTCATTTAGTTTTTTTCTTTCCTTCAAATCAGCTCCTGCGCTGAACGCTTTTGATCCTGCCCCCGTGAAAATAACAACATGCACATCTTGATTTAGATGCAATTCCTGGACAATATTTTCTAATTCAATTAATGTATTATAATCAAAGCAATTTAACACTTCTGGTCGGTTTATTGTTACATAGGCAAGATTTCCCTTAATATCAATTATAATTTTATCCAAACCGTTCCCTCCTTGCAAATTATAGCGCTTCCACAACAGTGGCTATACCCTGCCCTACACCCACGCACATGGTCGCTAATCCTCTCTTTACATCTCTTCTTCGCATTTCATGTACAAGTGTAGTTAATATCCTTGCCCCGCTTGCGCCAAGTGGATGGCCGAATGCGATGGCCCCGCCATTCACATTAACAATCTCTTTATTTACTTCCAGCTGCTTTATACATTCTAAGGATTGGGAAGCAAATGCCTCATTTAATTCAATCAAATCAATATCGCCTATATCCATCCCCGCTCGGGCTATTGCTTTCCTTGTTGCTTTTATCGGCCCAAGTCCCATATAAGCTGGTTCGACCCCAGCCGCTCCGCTCGACACATAACGGGCAAGTGGTTGAATGCCCAGTTCATTAGCTTTCTCAGCACTCATTAGTAATAAGGCGGAAGCCCCATCATTCACTCCTGATGAATTTCCCGCTGTAACTGTACCATCCTTGAACAATGGTTTTAATTTTGCAAGTTTCTCTTCATTTATCTCGGGACGGGGATGTTCATCTGTATCTACTGTGATTGTCTCACCCTTCCATTCATGGCTGATAGGAATAATTTCATCTTTAAAGAGGTTCTTTTCCATTGCTGCTTTGGCCTTCATTTGACTATGAAATGCAAATTCATCTTGTTCTTCTCGAGAAATATCAAACCTTCTAGCAACATTTTCTGCGGTTTGAGGCATACTGTCAGATCCATACATTTCTTCTATTCTTGGATTTGTAAACCGCCAGCCAATTGTTGTATCCAATAATTCCATTGTACCCCGAGGAAACTCCTTTGATGGCTTGGCCATTACATATGGAGCTCTCGTCATACTTTCCGTTCCACCTGCAATATATATATCTCCTTCACCTACCATGATTGCTCGTGCGGCCATATTCACTGCATCCAGTCCTGAACCGCACAAACGATTAATGGTCGTTCCTGTTACATGGATTGGAAGCTCCGCAAGCAGTGCTGCCATCCTTGCTACGTTTCTATTCTCTTCCCCCGCACCATTTGCATTTCCTAAAATCACTTCTTCAATATCATCGACAGGCAGTTGAGGTTGCCGTTCGACAATCCCTCTAAGGACATCAGCTGCCATGTCATCTGGACGAACGTTTTTCAATACACCTTTATAGCGGCCAATCGGGGTTCTGACTGCATCAACAATCACTACTTCTCTCATATAGTTCACTAAACCTCCCTATTTGTCGCATAATCATAGACACCAACACCAGTTTTCCTTCCCAGTCTTCCTGATTTAACATACTGTTCTAAAAGTGGAGACGGTCTATATTTTTCACCCAACGTACTATGTAAATAGCGAAGGTTGTTTAGACGGGCATCCAGTCCCACCAAATCAGCTAATTCAAAGGGCCCCATAGGATAACCTAAGCCAAGCTTGATTGCTTTATCTATATCTTCAGGAGTACCCAAGCCTTCCTGAAGCATATTAAAAGCTTCATTTCCTACAAGGCAACTAATTCTGCTTGTAACAAATCCGGGAAACTCGTTAACAACTACTGTTTGTTTTCCCATCTGTCTTGCCGCCGCTTCTGCAAAACGAGCTGTTTCATCGCTCGTTTCTAATCCACGTACAATTTCTACCAACGGCATCTTATGAACCGGATTAAAAAAATGCATAGCAATCACAGAGGATGGACGATTGGTATAGGAACCAATTTCTGTAGGACTCATCGTCGATGTATTTGTGGCAAATATACAATCCTGCGAAGCAATTTGATCGATGGTTTCAAATATGTTTTTTTTCAGTTCTTTCTTTTCTGGAACTGCTTCAATAATTAGATTAGCCTCTTTAGCAGCTTGCTCCAACTCCGTATAAAACTCTATTCGTTGTTTTGCTTGTTCAGCTTCTGAACTGGTGAGTTTGCCACGAGAGATCCCTTTATCAAAGTTTTGATCCATTTCTGCTTCAGCATCTTTTAATACTTCCTTGCTGAGGTCAGCTAACTTCACGTCATATCCTCCAAGGGCACTAACATATGCAATTCCTCGGCCCATAACACCCGCTCCGACAATTACTATATTCATCTTGGTCCTCCCTATAAATGATAATAAAAGGCGAACCTTTCTAAAGCAGATTCAGTTCGCCATTTATTATCGTATTTTTTAGAAACATCACCTAGAAAAATTGTTATTTATAGATTCAAAGGATTAAGCGGTTTTGATCCTGCATAGGAAAGCACACTTTTCGTTTCTGTATATAGATCCAAAGATTCAATACTCAGCTCACGGCCAAATCCGGATTGTTTATATCCTCCGAAAGGGGTTCCAGGAAAAGCAGAGAATGGGCAGTTGACCATAATTACCCCTGCTTGCAATCCATCTGATACACGCTGGATCAATCCCTGATCTTTTGCCCAAATAGATGCAGCGAGACCATATTTTGTATCGTTACCGAGTTTAATTGCCTCTTTTTCATCTGTGAATTTCATTACAACAACAACTGGCCCGAAGACTTCTTCCTGGGCTATTTTCATGTCGTTGGTTGCGTTAGTAATTATTGTTGGCGCGTACCAATACCCATCCTCAAATCCTTCTACCTCTAAAGCCTGCCCTCCAGTAACTACTGTCGCTCCCTCTTCTACAGCTTCCTCAACATGCTGATGGATTTTATCCAATTGTCCTTGGCTGATAATAGCTCCAATATGTGACTCGGGTGACATTGGATCCCCTGCAACCATCTTTTTCGTTTTTGCTACGAAACTCTCCAAGAACTCGTCATAAATATCTTCATGCACAAACAAGCGGGATCTTGCCTCACAGGATTGACCAGTATTGTAAAATATACCAAACAGTGAACCATTAACGGCAGCCTCCATATCTGTGTCCGGGAAGACCAAGTTCGGAGACTTTCCTCCTAATTCCAATGTGACACGTTTTAACGTTTGGGAGGCTTTTCCCATAATATCTTTACCTGTGGATGTTTCACCGGTGAATGCTACCTTATCCACCCCTTCATGCTCTGATAAATAAGAACCAATAGTTGCTCCCGGCCCTGTAATTACGTTAACCACACCTTCCGGCACACCAGCTTCATGACAGATTTCCGTTAACACTATGGCAGTAATCGGTGTTAAACTAGCTGGCTTCAAAACTACCGAACACCCTGCAGCGATAGCCGGTGCTATTTTCCAGGCTGCCATCATCATTGGGTAATTCCAAGGAATAATCTGAGCTGCGACACCAATCGGCTCCTTCTGAGTATAGTTGAAAAACCTCCCTGGAACATTATTCACCTCACCCCGGTGGCCAACGATAGCCCCAGCATAAAATTCAAAGTCTTCAATAGCCTGGGAGACCTGGCCTTGTGCAGCAGATAATGTTTTCCCACTATTTAAAACCTCTATTTCAACTAGTTCATTAAAACGGCTTCGCATAATGGACGCTATCTTGTTTAGAACTCGAGCTCTCTTCCCAACAGGGTATTTCTTCCATTTTCCGAAATCAAAGGCATTTCTGGCCGCTTCTACTGCTGCATCCACGTCCTTTGTTCCTGCCTTTGGCACCTCTGCAATAGCTTCTCCTGTGGCAGGGTTATAAACCTTAATTACTTCGCTTGATTCAGCATCGGTCAATTCTCCGTTGATCACCATTTTATAGGAATTTCTTTTCACTTCTGTTGGAATTGATTTTTCTTCTGTTTTTAGCATAATATCGCTCCTTTATTAATTAGTATCCCTTATATTCAGGCTGTCTCTTTTCAAAAAAGGCCCTTACTCCTTCACTGTAATCCTCTGTGCTACCAGCAATTTTCTGGCCATACGCCTCGTAATCGAGCATCGAGGCCAATGGAGTTTCAAATGATTGCTGTATATAACGTTTAATTAATCCAATAGCTTTCGTCGGCTTCGATGCAAGATTTTCAGCAAATCCTTGTGTCTCTTCTTCCAAAGAATCGTGTGACACGACCTTAGTAACAAGTCCATATTCATAAGCTTCATAAGCTTTAATTTTTTCTCCTAGCATAGCCAACTCCAAAGCCTTTGCGGTTCCTACTATACGAGGGAGATAATATAAACTTCCCGAGTCAGGAATCAAACCAATATTAATAAATGCTTGAATGAAGGAGGCTCTTTCCGATGCAACACGGAAATCACAACCTAGTGCTAAACTGAAACCCGCCCCTGCGGCTGCCCCATTGATTGCAGCTATTGTTGGTTTTTCGACTTTTGCCAACTGCTCCATCATTGGTTTATAACGGGTAAGAATCATTTCTCGATGATCAGCATCGGAACTCAATCCGCTAAGATCTTCACCCGAACAGAATGCTTTCCCCTCACCAGTGATAACGATGGCCCGTATTTCAGTATCTCTATCAAGGGACTTTAAAGCCTGAATAACTTCACGATTCATCTGCTCCGTAAATGCATTTAATTTGTCTGGACGATTTAAAGTAAGCCAGCCCACCTGATTTTCAACTTCATATTTCAACGTTTCGAACAACTGAACACCTCCTATTTGCCTTTGAATACGGGAGATTTTTTCTCTATAAATGCTCTCATCCCTTCTGTTTGATCCTCTGATGCAAAAAGTAGATAGAAGTTCTTCCTTTCATATTGCATAGCTTCATAAACGGGGAGATCTTCGCTTTTCCCCGCTGTATCTTTGATTAGGCGTAAAGAAAGGGGGGGTTGTTCTGCAAGTTTCCCAGCAAAAGCCATCGTTTCTTCCATTAACAACTCAGCAGGGACCAATCTGTTGATCACCCCATATTCCAAGGCTTCATGGGCTTCCATCTGGTCACCGGTCCATAACCATTCCAATGCTTTTCTACGGCCAAGTGCTTTCGTTAATTTGACCGTTCCACCTGCGCTAGGCATGACCCCGATATTTACTTCCGGAAAACCGAACTTCGCATTATCAGAACTGAATATGATGTCGGCATTCAATGCCAATTCGAACCCGCCACCTAAGGCAAACCCTTGTACTGCTGCAATGATCGGTTTCTTAATCAAGGAGATCTTATCCCATTCCGCGAATTGGTTTAGATTTTCTAATGAAATTGGGTTATCATTCGCCATTTCATCAATATCCGCTCCTGCAGCAAACGCTCTGCCTGCCCCGGAAAGGACAATGACCTTTACTTCCTCTGACTGGTCAAAATAAGAAAGACAGTCTACAATCTCAGTTATCATAGGCCGGTTAAGCGCATTTAATACTTTAGGGCGGTTCAGTTCGACTCTTGCAATTCCGTTTTCTACCCAGCTATTTATATATTGATAGTTATTCAACCTCTTCACCGATCATCATCGTTACAATATCTCCGGCAAATGACATTAAATCTTTTGCGGACTCCTTGGATTCCTCCGTTTTCATTGCCTGTTTCAACGATGAATGATCATCATAGTACATTTCGCAAAGCAAGTAATAGTCACTTTCTCCTGTAGGGGCACCGACTATTTTAGTAACCTCCATCTTTCTTAAGCCTGGAATCTTCTTTGTAATTGGTGTATGGACATTTTGATAGTGCTCATCAAAAGCCTGCTCATCTTCTGGTTTTTTGTACAATGCAATTAGTTTTACCATTTCACATCCACCTTTTCATGTATATTAGCGACCGGCTTCATAGCTTCAAACGGGTTGTTACATTCATTACAATAGAGAATGCTCCGGCATGCAGTCGGTCCAAAAATATTATCCATTGTTACATAAGCTGAATCACAATAAGGGCAATCCATTTCCCACGCCCCATCCTCTCTATGGCTTGAAGGAGGAGGGGTGATTCCATTACGTTTCAGCTTTGCTCTTCCATCTTTACTGATTCGATCAGTCGTCCATGGAGGATTGAAACTGAACTCTACTTGGATGTCCAGGGAATCATCTAATTTAATGATTTCATTTTTTACTTTTTGGACGACATCACCTTTTATCATATCCAAAGCCGGACAGCCGCTGAACGTAGGCAATAGTCTTACAAATATCCTAGAATCTTTCACCTTTACTTCTTCCACCATTCCTAATTCAACTATACTGATGAAAGGCATCTCGGGGTCCGTCACACTTTGCAACAGATGAAGAATCTTCTGTTCAGCATTTAAGATTTCCGGCATATGTCCGCCACTTCCTTTTTTAAGCTCTACCATGCAACTGCTTCCTTATCGGAGGTATACACTTCGGTTAAAACAGCCAATGCCTCCGCTAGATCATCAGTATGTTCTCCATTTCGCCCATTGCCACTGAGCATCCCAGGCTTTCCTTCGATAGAAAAATTCACTTCGGAAAACAAGTGATCAATTCTTTTAAGCCATTCCGACCGCAACTCTTCTTCCGTTGCAATAAGTTTAAGATGACTTATTTCATCGCTATACTTTCCGAGCGAGATTACTCCTTCGAATTCTCCCCAAACATGGTCTATCGCTGCTTCCATTTTCTCTCTGGCCTCTTCAGTACTGGACATCAATTGGTAGAACCAAGTCTTCCAGTGCATCAGATGGTAATATTGCTCCGAATGGATTTTCACTGCTGCATGGCGTAGTGGTTCATAGCTTGATTGTTTTAGTGATTCCAATCTAATACTCTTAAAGATTGCAAAAAGCAGATGACGGACCACTGTGAATGCCCAATCGTATTCGGGTTCTTCTAAATAATTTCCCGGGCCGTTGACCTGTTCCAAAAGAATAGCATTCCTAAAATCATCGGTACTCCGATTATGCGAAATATCATTTATTTCACCTTCACCCAATTGTTCGAGAAGCTGATAATACATCGCGGCATGACCCATCGTATCCTGATTAATGGAAGAAAACGCAACATCCTCTTCAATATGAGGAGCTAACCCAAGCCACTCAGACCCACGATAGGAATGGATGAAATTATCATCTGCTAACTGATAAAGCAATTCACAGATATATTTGTTTTCCTTAGTCACTATTAGGCACCTCCTAACTCATTTTTTCCTCAAAAGCTTTCCACTTCTTCGGCAAATCTGTATAACCTTTGGTTTCTCGATAGCCTTTATTATCCATGTTCTTAAATCCTTCTCTCTCCTGCTGGGACATCACCCTGATCTCTGAGCGTTTTACCACCCATAATTCCTTTAGCGCTTCCCGCCGAAAAAAGTTCTCTTTTGCCATGATGAAGGCCATTTCCCGATTTGGCGCCACAAGGCTAAAACGATGTTCTAATGGAAGTCCATCTTTTTTCCGGCTGAATACCTCAAACTCTTCGTAGAATAACTCTTCTGACATTCACATCACCCCTCACCTCATATTTCCCTGTTCCATCAACTAATCTGAACTTTACTTTCCTGGTGGCTACTCAACGCTTCTCGAACCCATGCGTTACTTTTATATGAATCCCTTCTTAGGGAAACCCGCTCATCCGTTTTAGGTCCATCACCTGAGACAATCTGTTTGAATTTTTTCCAGTCAGGTTCTTGATAGACCCACTCTTGTTTCTCTTCATCGAAACGCAATGTTTCGTCAGGAATTGTTAATCCTAATAATTCAATCTTAGGAACATATTTAGTCAGAAATTCTTGTCTCAATTCTTCATTTGTTTTGGATCTGAGCTTGTATTTGATATTGATATCAACACTCGAATGACCAACATCCTTTTTAGACTTCGGTCCGAAGAACATTAATAGAGCTTTCCACCAGCGATCGAGAGAATCTTGGAGCATTTGCTTCTGGCTATTGGTCCCAGCAGCTAATGCAAGAGTTAAGCTTTCACCATGTTTGGCGTGGAACGATTCTTCCTGGCATATTCTTTTTAGTGCCCTCCCATAAGGTCCATAAGATGTTTTAAGCATCATTGTTTGAGTAAGAATCGCTGCCCCATCAACAAGCCATGCGATAATAGCAGCATCACCCCAAGTTGGAGATGGCATATGAAATACATTATGAAATTTCAACTTTTTGGAGAATAAATCGTTTAAAATATCCTCACGCGTTCTGCCAAGTGGTTTACTAAGGTCCTCTGTTACTCGAAGAAGTAATTGGCCATGCCCCATTTCATCCTGCACCTTAGCCATGATAGATAGTTTTCTGTCGATCGTCGGCGCTTTTGGCACCCACTCCTTCTCAGGTAATGCACCCATAATCTCACTAATTCCATGGGAAGAGATAAGCTTTATCAACGCGTTTCTATATTCATCAGGCATCCAATCATTTGCTTCAATCTTTTCATCCATTTCAATCCGTTCCATAAAGTGTTGGTATTTTTCTTCTTCGGTTAATCCAGAAAATTGAACCGCTTTCATTTTACTCCCTCCTTACCTAAGTATTTGAAACAGTTGCTTCTTTCGGTTCCCTTATAACCCGGATAGCTTTTCCCTCCGATCTTGGAATCTTTCCTGGAGATTGAATTTGTGTATCAATTGTTACAAGGCAACTGCTTTTTAACTTTTTAGAAATTTTCGTTCCTAAAGTTTTTATCAGTTCGTGGTTCATGTCGCCGTCGACAGCTTGATAGACCTCTTCATTGATTTCCACGTTGAGGACTACTTTATCGAGTGCCCCTTTCCTTGTTATTGCAAGCTGGTAATGAGGGACGAATTCCTCCATTTCCAATAAAGCACTTTCAATCTCTGAGGGAAAAACGTTAACCCCGCGAATAATCAACATATCATCGATACGGCCTTTCACCCGTGACATCCGAACAGATGTCCTCCCACATTCACACGGCTCTTTTGTGATGGAAGCAATATCTCCTGTCCGGTAGCGTATAACCGGAAATGCTTCTTTTGTTAGACTAGTAAAAACTAGCTCTCCTTCTTCCCCTTCCGGTACTGGCTCCAATGTTTCTGGATCAATAACCTCTACATAGAAATGGTCATCTGCAATATGCAGTCCATTTTGCGCCTCCTTGCACTCAATACTTACACCGGGACCCATCACTTCACTAAGGCCATAAATATCCATTGCTTTAATGCCCAATCGTTGTTCCAAGTTTCTTCTCATTTCTTCCGACCAAGCCTCTGCTCCAAAAATACCGTATTTCAAACTTGTTTCACGCGGATCCTTTCCCATTTGTTCCATTTTTTCAATAATATTTAGAACATAAGATGGTGTACCAGTGATGACTGTTGGCTTAAAGTCTTCGATAACCATGATTTGTCGCTCTGTGTTCCCTCCTGAAATCGGGACAGTCGTCATGCCGAGTTTCTCGGAACCGTAATGGATGCCTAGCCCACCGGTAAATAGTCCATATCCGAAGGCATTATGCAATACACCATCAGGTTCGCCTCCACAAGCTGCAATTGCTCTTGCAACTATTTCAGCCCATACATTAAGATCATTCCTGGTAAATCCAACTACGGTAGGCTTACCACTTGTCCCTGTAGAAGCATGTAACCTTTCCAGTTCATTAACAGGCTTTGCAAATAATCCAAATGGATAATTTTCCCTCAGGTTTTTCTTTACTGTGAAAGGTAGTTTTTGAATATCATCTAATGTTTGAATGTCGTCTGGATGTACGTTTGATTCCCCGAATTTCTTCTGGTAGAAAGGTGTGTTCTCTACAACTCGTTTGACTGTCTCCTTCAACCGAGCTAATTGCAGTTCTTCCTTTTCACGTTCCGCAAGCGTTTCCATTTTTTCGTTATAAAACAACCGCCATCCCCTCCTATATTTAAGTCGCCTGACTAAAATGCTTCTCATTCAACACGATGTATTCTTCCTCTTCCTCTGGAACTTCTTCTTCCGCATAGATAGCCTGCACTGGACATGCTGATTCACATGCAGCACAATCAATACATACATCCGGATCTATATAAAACATGTCATCTCCCGGGTGGATCGCATCAACCGGGCAAACTTCCACACATTCAGCCGCTTTTTCGTTATGGCAGGGAGAAGTTATTACAAATGCCAATGGGATTCCTCCTTCTCTATACTTTTATCTTCTCAAATAGACTCGTGCTATGCTGTGGCTGTTGACGTGCTCTGGGGTCAACATAGGTTTTGATGCTGCTTATCGCTGTCGCAGCGTCACTAAAACCACTTGCTATTAATTTTACTTTGCCATCAAAAGTAACAATATCACCCGCTGAAAAAATGCCTTCTATATTCGTTTCCATCTTGGAATTGACTACTATAGATTTCTTTAAAAACTTCAGCCCCCATTCCTTAATGGGTCCAAGAGAAGATACATATCCATAGTTTGTAATTAATTCATCCAATTCTATAGTCAGCGTTTCGCCACTATCATTTTTTTGTAGGGATATAGCGTGGATTCTATCCTCATCACCATGGATATCCAGTAAATTATAGGGAGTGAAAATACTAATACTCGAATTTTCCATATCACCTACACTAGCTTCATGGGCTCTAAAGCGTTCTCTTCGGTGAATAATGTTGACCTTTTTTGCTATCGGTTCCATCATAAGTGCCCAGTCTACTGCAGAATCTCCACCACCTAATATACAGATTTCCTTGTCAGCAAATTGTTGCAAATTTTTTATAAAGTAATGTAAATTTTTCCCTTCATAACTTGCCGCTTTTTTATGATCAATACGGCGGGGGGTGAATGCCCCAATTCCTGCAGCAATTAGAACAGTCTTAGAATAATGAACATCTTTATCAGAAATTAATCGGAAATCCCCTTCGTCCGTTTTTACAACACTCTCCACTGATTCCCCCAAAACTACAGTTGGATCAAATTGCTTAGCCTGTATAACTAGTTGGTCGACTAAATCCTGAGCCTTTGTTTTTGGAAAACCTGCAACATCATAAATATATTTCTCTGGATATAAAGCGCTAAGTTGGCCGCCTAAGTGTGGCAAACTTTCAATTATCTTCACTTTTAATTGACGCATGCCACCATAAAAAGCTGAAAAGAGTCCGATAGGCCCTCCTCCGATAATAGTTACGTCATAAATATCTTCACTCATTTGTCACACCTCCTTATAACAATAATTCATATAACGTTCTAAAAACGCATTAATTTATTTCGTTATATGTATAGTATCAGCACCCAACACTTATGTCAATATTAAAATTAATTTAATTAGTCAGAATAATTGTTGGTTATTTTTCGTTAATTCGCTTGCAGCCCGTGAGTTTATTTCTAAATATTACAAGCCGGGACAAATCCCATTCATGGACACACTTTATTTTAGAAGTGGATTCAAGAGCTGATCAAGACAGTGGAGGAAGCTACGGAAGGTTCCTGATTACGTGGATGTATTCCAGGGGCTGATTGCGCAGGCGACCAATCTTTTCATCCTTGAAATAAAAAACGGGAACATGGTCGTAAGTAGACCTTGTTCCCATTTTTCTCATATTTATTGTAGCTTGACTAAATGCTTCCTTCGATGAACCGGGGTGCAGTGCTGCTATCCGGAATTTTCTTCAATAACTGGGAAGATGTACTGCCCCCGTGTCCCGTTAAAAGCTAAATTTAAGTACTTCATCTTGGAATTGACTCATTTTAAAGGTTTCTAAGTCAATTCCGTTTGTTATGGTTAGGGTAACTTCTTTGTCTCTTAAAATATCTACTTGTTTTTTGCTTAATAATAGATTACGAGCTTTTTTCTCGTTATAAATGTTAATTTCAATGTGTGCTCCTTGTTCTAGTGCCTGTAAATCTTTCGTATGAACGGTTGCCGTTCCATTGTTTTTCTTCGGTTGGATTTCTACTGCCGGCTGCTCATCATTTTCTTCTTCCTCATCTGGTGCATTTTCACCTTTTACAAATGTCCATATATCAGATGTTGTTGAACCTGTATATTGGTCCTGAGCTATTGCATACCAGGAGTATGCTTGCCCTTCTTCTAAACCTGTCCATACTACTTCAGCAGATTCTCCACTAGGAACATTTGAAACGGTGCCGATTTCCGTATCTGTGTACACGTTCACAGCGAAATAATCGGTTGCGACTTGTTTCTCTTGTACAGATAAATCAAGCTCCATCACAAATTCATCTTTACCTGGATGTTCTTCCGTATCATAGAAATTATAATCATCCATATAAGGCGAGTAGGTGTTTACGATGATACGGTTGTTATCTTGGTCAAAATGAAGCAGTCTCATATATCCTTGGCCGCCTTCTGGCCCTGCTTGATAATCGGCAAGCATTTGGTAAACAGTACGGTCCGGCGTTCCGTCCCCATCATCATCAATTTCATCGATATATGTTTGTGCTTCATGATAGTGGCCACTTAGAACGGCAATCACATTTTCATTTGGAACAACGATTTCATTATATAGCTTTTCCCCTAATGGGTGCCTTGTCCCTGTTGCCAGAAGGTATTCATGGAAATTTAAGATTGCTTTTCTGTCAGGATGTGCTTCCAGAACCTCGTTAACCCAGGCAATTCCTTCATCTGTCACGTCCCAGCCAAGGTATACCATGATATAGTCGTTTCCACCGGCAGAGATTAAGTCGTAATGGCCACGATTATTGAGGTAGGATCCACCGTAGTATGGCTTGTCCTGGAATCGATCTTCCCCAAACCACTGGTAGTACTGGGTGTAATCGTTATTCACACCACCGACATCATGGTTTCCTGCCAGTACACCATATGGAATGTCATGCTCATCAAGTGTGCCCATGAATTGATCGGCATGTTCCCATTGGTACGGTTCCGTGGATACATCAACTAAGTCCCCAGTATGGAAAACATATTCGATCTTTAACTCTTCCTCATTTTCTGCGATCCATTGTGTTTGTCTGTCAAAGATATGTGGATAGCTTTCAGAGTAGTATTGGGTATCTGTCATCCATACAAAGGTATAGTCGTATTCGTCTGGTGAGCTTGGAATTTCATCTTGCACCAGGGCTTGGATTTTGTTGTCTTTTACAAATTCCCCTACTTCCACATTTCCAGTTAATTCAAAGTCCTCTGTATCTGCTACCTCGTAAGTTATTAATACCCAATCATTTTTCTCATAGCTCCAAGCATACATGGATACTTTTCTGCCTTCCAATGAATGGCCTTGCCATACTAATTCCACCACATCGTTTTCATCGACATTTTCATCAATAGTTACTTCAAAACGATGGTATGGGAATTGTGTATCGGAATTGGTTGTTAAGTAGCTTCCATCTATCTCAGAAACTTTTGCGATATCCTCTGCTGTTAGGGCTTGTTCCCCTTCTGGGACGATTGTTTGTGGTGGTTCTGTATCTACCGCATTCTCAAATGCTTTTACTTGCTCGGTTTGACTTGGATCGTATTGGTAGCCTTCATAAAAGGTAACATCCATTGCATCATTGGTTGGGTCAGTTACCTTCACTTTTAATGCTGGATCTCCATTAACTGCTGCCTTACGATCATCTCCTGGTGCTTGAAGCTCTGGTTGATCAGGATTCTCATCAACTACGGTGAACGGAATAACCGTTTCTTGTTTGTTTCCAACTGTATCTGTTGCAGTTATGGTTAGTTGATGTTCTCCTGCTTTTAGTTCCGAGGACGCTGTTTCATATGGAATTTCAATTTGCTTCCCATCAAGCATTGCTTGAACCGTATCAACTCCAGCGATATTATCTGTTACATCAGCATCGATGGTAAAGGCACCTTTATATTCTTTTCCTGTCTCTAAACTTGTTTCTACAACAGGTGCACTATTATCGATTAGAACGGTTGCTTGTACTTCTTCATCTGCATCTTTTGCCATCACCACATGCTCGCCATCAGATACACTTGTTGTATCCCAATTATATGTTTTCGAACCCGCATGTTCTTCCGCGATGGTAAATGTGAAATGTTCAAATGGGTTGTCATCATTCATTCCAATGGTTCTTGCTGGATCACTGAAATTCGGATCTCTTAGAATCGTTCCATCCGCTAGAACCAAGCGGACATTTCGCAAATCATAATTGTCCCGGTTTTCTTTGGACTCTAAGTCATATGGGGATGCTTTATTCCCGGAACGGACTGTAATCGTATTTTCGCCTATTTGCAAAGAATCTGGATCAATTGGGATACTAAATGTTTTCCAGTCTGTAAGCCAGTCCTGATCCATCATAAATAGAATCTCATCACCCATTGTGATGGCATTTTTGAAATATGTGTTTAATCCATTTACTTCATAAGCAAAGTAAGCCGTGCGTTCCAAGGATTGATAAATATTCTCTACTTGCTTTGTTCCATTAAAATATAAACTCACATTTTCATCATCCGCTTGGGATGTTCCTTTTACAATGACATTGCCATTCAGGATTTCATTGTCCTCTACATTTAAACGAAGACTAGCATGGTCAAAATCACTTGTAATTGCAATTTCATATGTCTCGCTTTTTACTTCATTCACACCATCTGTTGCCACAAAATAATACTCTGCTTTTTCATTCCCAATTAAATCCGGGGAATAGATGGTATGGCGAAATTTTCCATCCTCATCCGCCTGTAAAATGACATCTTTGTATTCTGGTTGATTGCTTGTTTTATAGAATAAACGGACACTGATGACTTCTTTATCGTCTGTTACATCGGTAACAAGCTGAATATTTTCCTTCTCATTGATTTCTGTAACCTTTGTTTCATTGTTAATAGTTGGTGCTACCGTATCCTCTGCTAATGCTGCCGGTTGTTCTGGAACTTGGAACGATTCTACCGCGCCAGGAGTTGCATCTTCCATCCCTGCATTTACTTTTGTTGACTCAATGGATCCATCTTCAGGAAAACGATAAACAATCCCTTTGTTTGGTAATGTATCGTCGTTCATCGTATCGTTATAATAGGAAACAGCAATTTCCTTTCCGGAGTTTGTTTTCACTACTAATCCACGTGAGCCACCATTGGACATTCCTCCACTATAAATACGTACAATGTCTTCGTTTTCTACTAGATTTGTTCCATAGTTCGCATTAAAGTCTGCAACTGTTGCTTTTCCATTTTTGGCATTAATTAACCAGAAAACAAGAGTTTCCCCAGCAGGAATCACAACCTCCTCTGGTACGGATGGCCAAACAACGTCTCTGGATGGGTCTTTATCATAACGGTAATTCAATTTATAGTCTTTTAGATTCATAGATTCATTCGTATTGTTATATATTTCAATAAACTCATAGCCATCTGCCCCATCAATATTGGAAGTATCTGGCACAATTTCTGTCACTAAAAACTGTGGGACCTCATTGTAATCTACGGCAGCCTTTTCCACTGTGATGGTGTATGTATCTGTTCTGTACTCACTTGATCCGTCTGATGCGATGATATAGTATGAAACATTGTCTTGCACTGCTTTACTTGGAATCTCAGCAGAATAGGAAGATGGATCCTCTGAGCTGGCATGCATGGTCAAGGATGTAAAGTTTTCCGCGCCTTCTTCCTTATAGTAGAGTGTTGCAAATGGTACAGCCAAATTATCGGTAATTGTCGCAGTTATCCTTATAGGTGAAAAAGAGCTGCTTTTAGTAATTGGGGTATGTTCTATTACTGGTGCTTCTGTATCCTCTTCTACATCTGGTAAAGCCACCGGTGTAGCAGGAACCTGAGCCTCGTCAATCATCCCTGGTGTAGGAGGAGCTGCAGCCTGTTCTTTTACCATTTCCGTTCCTTCTACAGGATAGCGATAATGAACATCCACCCCTGTATTATCATTGTCTACACCAAGATAACTTGCAGAAATCATTTCATTTCCTTCATTATCCTTAATAATAATGGCACGATCCCCACCATTACTGAAACCAGGGAATCCAGAGGTATACTCTGCCACTTGATCACTTGTCAAGCTTGTCCCAAAGTTAGCGTTAAAATCATTTAGAGAGCGATCGCCATGATTAAACCAAAGGACCATCGTTTCTTGTGGCTCGATTGTAACCGCAGGAACTTGGAAAATCTTCTCCTCTCCGCTGTTGGTATAATGGTAAAAAAAGGAATAATTCGCTAAAGATAATGGCTGATTTGTATTATTATAGAGTTCAAAAAACTCATAGTAATCCGTACCACCGCCTTCTGAGTTGGGAGAGATTTCTGTAATTAATAGATGCGGATAACTGTCAAAATCCTCCTCTACTGCAGGCGGTTCATTGTTGTCTGTTTGCTCTAAAGTGGTGTTAGCTTCTTCAGCAACTTCCTGTTGAACTGCTTCCTCTTCCGTAGTTTCTGTGTTGTCTTGTATATGCTCTTCCGCCTGAGGTTCTTCTGGTTCTTCTAGTTCTTCTGGTTCTTCTAGTTCTTCTGGTTCTTCTACTTCTGCTGATTCATTTAATGGGGCTGTTTCCTTGTCTGAAGTGGTCTTAGAAGTTTGTTCTTCTTCTGCAGGGCCTTGCTTTGCCTCTTCACTGTCAACAGCTTCTTCCTCAAGTAAAATCTCCTCTGTTTCCACGCTCTCTGCTTCTTCCGCTGCCACCGGCTTGATTGGTAAAACCATTGCAACGTCCGAAAAACATACGATACAAATTAATAACAATGATAAAAACCTATTTCTCTGCTTTTTCGATCCGCTACCCATTGTGACCTCCTTGTAAAATGTATTTAACGTTCTTTATTATGAAGGTCAATTGTTAAATTATGGTTAAAATATTCTAAATTATTATTAATGTCTACAAAATCCGATTACCTAATTTTATAGCATTAAAAAACAATCGTTTTAGCATTGGGCATTCAATAAATGCATTCTCTGATATCGTCCATAGCGCCAAGAAACTTGGTGTGAAAGCTTGAACGATACAATGACTAATCAATGGCTGGACCTTTCTCAATGGAGGAATCGCTTTTTCATAGGAATGTTGCCGCAGCTTAAAACCTTCCCCCTGATTCAATAAACGGTTGGCAAGCGTCTCTTTGTAACGGATCAATATGTTCCGATTTGATAAAAAAACGCCACAGACCTCGCTGTGGCGTTTCATTAGATTTGTTGATCCCTATATATGAATCTAGAAAGGAATCCTCTCTCCTCCCATTCTTCGAGAATAAGGAAGTCAGGACATTCTTTTCCTTCCCTACATCCCCTTCAACATCTCTTCAATCACATGACTTGAGTTGTTCGCTGCTTCTTCTACAAAGTTTTCTTGGATTCCGGCAGCTTCTTCCCCTGCATCATCGGAAGCTGAGCGGATGACGACGTACGGAATTTCATTCAAGTAGGCGACTTGTCCGACGGCCGCTCCTTCCATCTCGACTACATACGCATCAAATGTTTCATAGATCCAGTCCGTTTTTTCTTCGCTTGCAATGAATTGGTCTCCTGTCGCAATCGGCCCCTGGAATACATCCACGTAATCAGGAAGGCCTTCTGTAGCTTCCTCCGCTAGCTTGATCAGTTCTTGATCCGCTTCGAAATACAGTGTGTCCATGTATGGAATTTGTCCCGGCTTGTAATCTTTAGCTGTTTCGTCCATGTCATGATGCACGGTCTTTGTAGAAATGACGATGTCTCCAAGACCTAAATCAGGATGGATACCGCCTGCAACGCCAGAGTTGATCAATACGTCCGCTCCAAAATCACTGATGAGCATTTGAGCTGCGGAGGCCGCATTCACTTTCCCAATTCCGGATTTTACCAGGACAATCGGCTGCCCTTCCAGATTTCCTTCATAAAAGGTCAACTGCCCTTTCTCGGTTGTCTCTTCCACTTCCATATTAGAATGGAGAATGTCAATTTCCACTTCCATTGGACCGATTATTCCTACTACGTTTTCTTTTTCTTCCTCTTCGGCAGCCGCTTCTGTATTCTCAGCCTGGTCCCCACATCCTGCCAGCAAAAGAACCAAAATGACGCTCCCGATTAGACTGCCTACCTTTTGTTTTAAATTCATGCTGTTTCCTCCTAATAAGTAAAATACGAACATTAAATTAAATTACGTAAATAACGTACGCTTTTTATTCTACACAATTCCCTACTACTTGCCAACCCTTCTCCGTGAAATTATTTAAAACGAATATTAACAAGAAAAAGTGTATACTTCCATTAATTGGTAGGAAGTAAATGTTACAAATAGTTTACAAATATTACAAATGGCTCTATGCTAAAAAGGGACTTATATCCTAGGAATAAATTTAGGGGGAAATACATTGAGTACTTTATTGATTTTAGTCGGATTGTTTGGGTTTCTCGGCTTTGGCTTTTTGGCTATCGTGAGTGTAATTAAGAAGAACGGCCTAACCAAGAAGCGTTTCATCAAAAGTGGAGTTCTGTTTGTTGTTATGATTGTCGGTTTCTCGATGATGGATTCAGGTGTTGTAGAAGAGACTGCATCGAAGGAAGCCGGTGCCGAAGAAGAAGAGATTGAAGAAGAAGAGGAAGAACCTAAAGAAGAACAGTCGAAAGAGGAACCGAAAGAGGATCCTAAGGAAAAATCTGAAGAAGAACCTATAGAAAAGCCTAAAGAAGAAGCTAAGGAAGTATCAAAAGAAGAACCTAAAGAAGAAACACCACAATTAACTCTTTCCCAGGAAAATGCATTGCAACAAGCGAATAGTTATCTAGCATATACCGCATTTTCTAAGCAGGGGCTTATAGAACAATTAGAGTATGAAGGATTCAGCAACGAGGATGCGACCTTCGCTGTGGAAAACATAGAAGTAGACTGGAGAGAGCAGGCTGTTCTATCCGCTCAAGATTACCTTGCATATACGGCATTTTCTGAGCAGGGCCTTATTGAACAGTTGGAGTTTGAAGGATTCAGCAACGAGGATGCGACCTATGCTGTGGAGAACATGGAAGTTGACTGGAAAGAGCAGGCCGTTCTGTCTGGCGAAAATTACCTTGACTATAGCTCATTTTCCAGAAGCGGCTTGATCGAACAGTTGGAGTTTGAAGGATTCAGCAACGAACAAGCAACATATGCAGTGGATCAAATCGGGTTGTAAGCAATACTAAATAGATGAAGGGGAGGAAGGGAAACCATCCTCCCTTTTGATGATGAATCAAGAGGTACCTATCTGTGATTGATAGATACCTTCATGTCTCTATTATCTAAACACGATACCGCCATGCGTAATGATAGACTGCCCAGTTATATAGTCGGAGTCATCAGATACCGGAATGATACAAGGTTTGCTACATCCTCAGATTCTTGAGGCCTTCCTAAAAGAATACCACCCGAAAACTCTTTATTTATCCGTAATAAAATTCATCTTAAAAACAACTCACAACATATACTTGTACAATCCTTTTTGATAACCTTCATACTGTGGTAAAGTTAATACGAATAGTGTATTGGAATTGCTTTCAGGCAAACTAGTATTGATAGAATGTCACAGATGATATCCTTGCCCGGCGGAGCCGGCGAAGATCACTTCAATCATCGTAATATTACATAGTAGGAGGAACTGAGAATGTTAGAGTTTGATCCAAATATGGAAGAAATAGCGACAATAAAAGTCATCGGAGTAGGCGGAGGCGGCAATAATGCCGTGAACCGTATGATCGAGCATGGAGTAGAGGGTGTGGAGTTCATTGCCGTCAACACGGATGCACAGGCACTGCAACTCTCCAAGGCGGAAGTGAAACTGCAAATAGGAGGAGAGCTTACCCGAGGGCTCGGTGCAGGGGCAAGCCCCGAGGTCGGGAAGAAGGCTGCACAAGAGAGCAAGGAACAAATCGAGGAAGTACTCCAAGGCGCAGACATGATTTTCGTTACAGCAGGTATGGGGGGAGGAACAGGTACCGGCGCCGCTCCAGTCATCGCACAAATAGCCAAGAACCTGGGATCCTTGACACTCGGTGTAGTTACCAAACCGTTCTCATTCGAAGGAAGAAAAAGGTCCACACAGGCGAATTCCGGAATTGAATCCTTTATAACAGCCGTTGATACACTGATCGTCATACCTAACGACCGGCTGCTGGAGATTGTGGATAAAAACACCCCAATGCTTGAGGCCTTCCATGAAGCAGACAATGTACTCAGACAAGGCGTACAAGGCATTTCCGACTTAATAGCAAAACCAGGGTTGATCAACGTCGACTTTGCCGATGTAAGGACCATCATGGTCGATAAAGGATCAGCTTTGATGGGAATTGGAAGTGCTACTGGAGAAACACGAGCAACAGAAGCAGCCAGGAAGGCAGTCTCCTCTCCATTACTCGAGACTTCCATTGATGGTGCGCGTGGCATTCTGCTGAGTATTACCGGCGGAGATAATCTGAGCCTCTTTGAGGTGCAGGAAGCTGCCGACCTTGTAACATCAGCTGCTGACAGTGAAGTAAATGTGATCTTCGGTTCCGTCATCAATGAGGACCTGAAGGACGAAATCATCGTCACCGTCATTGCCACCGGTTTTGATGAAAATGCCCAACAGAAAAAAGAACAGCCAAGGCAACAACAGCGTCCGGAGCGCCCGGCCAGCCATGACACTCAACAGGCAGCTACCACAGCACCTGAGGAAACACCAAGAGAACGAGAACCGGAGCCGCGGCCACAACAGCCGCAACAGTCCCAACCGGATGAAGACTCACTGGAAATCCCTGCTTTCTTAAGAAACAGGAATCGGAGCCGCAATCGTTAATTGATAATTTGAAGAAAAGCAAATGACCAGTCCCTGTTCAGACTGGTCATTTGCTTTTTTGTAGGGAATTGGAAACTTTTACACGACTGGTTCCCTGAACTTTTTCATATCAGCGATGCAGGCGTGGCGATCATGGAACGATGGTTGGCTGCCATGTTACTCCCACACATCGTTTGCAAGGTCTACAATAAACTTCAACTTATCCCATTGCTGTTCTTCCGTCAGTTTATTGCCGAGATGTGTGGACGCGAACCCGCATTGTGGGCTCAGGCATAGTCGTACATGTGGTACATAATCTGTCCTTTTTAAAAGAAATAGATAATACTTTTATAAGACTATAACAGTATTCCTGGAAAATTGCTCATTAAGAGACGAAATAATAAAAACACCCCAGCATTCCAGCTACATTCATTTAAACCAGCTCAATATGAAGAAAAACCTTATCGCCAGCTTCTTCTTCATGAACAATCCAATTCTTAGAAAGAAGACCTGTCAATTGCTTACGTTCTTCCTCATCAAGTACTAATCCTTTAATACCTCTATCTGTTGTTTGATAATCAACTTCTTCTGTTTTATCAAATTTTAATTTCAACAAGTTCTTTAACCCGTTAAACGTAACGAACTTCACTTGGTATCCTTCTTCAACAATCCGTTGAAAACCCAGAGGATCCTTCTCCCTTAGATGGAGCAAATTACGGAAGTCAAAAGAATCATGCAGACGATTCCAAGCTTCCACATCAGTACCCTCCAGTAATTCTTGATCGGTTACACCTTTACGCTTCAACGTCTCTATCATGTATGCATCCATTAAAGATATCTTTTCAAGCCCCATACATATTTTCTCCTTTCACTGGCGGGTTAACTCCTCCTGTTTGTTTTTCATGGGATAAAAACATGATACATAATCATTATTTTCATCTAACTCTAATGCAGGCACATTTTCCTTGCAATACTCTGTGGCGAATGGACATCTGGTATGAAAAACGCAGCCACTTGGAGGATTGGAAGGAGATGGCAGATCCCCTTTTAAAACAATGCGCTCCCGTTTGTCTTCCTTAGCAGGATATGGTAAAGGAATAGCAGAAAGTAATGCGTTTGTATAGGGGTGACGAGCATTCTCATACAGGGATTCACTATCTGACAACTCCATTACCTCGCCTAGATACATGACACATACTTTATCGGAAATATGTCGGATCACCGATAAATCATGTGCAATAAATATATAGGTTAGACCTAGTTCTTCTTGTAGGTCCTCGAGTAAATTAATGACTTGTGCTTGTACAGAAACATCTAATGCACTGACTGGTTCATCTAATATAATTAACTTCGGATTTAATGAAAGCGCACGAGCAATTCCAATCCTTTGGCGTTGTCCCCCAGAGAATTGATGCGGTAATTTGTTGTAGTCGTCTCTTTTTAATCCTACTAAGTCCATTAATTCCAATACACGACTTTTCAAATCATTGGTTCGCTTGTATGCCTTTAGAGGGGCTGCAATAATATCTCCCGCACGCATCCTTGGATTAAGACTTGTATAGGGATCCTGATAAACTATTTGAATATCTTGTCTGAGTTCGTGCAAATCTTTTTTATTGTATGATGGAATACTTTTCCCTTCAAATAAGATATCCCCGGAAGTTGGGTTTAATAGGCCGACAATCGTCCGGGCAAGCGTGCTTTTTCCACAACCAGATTCACCGACAACTCCTAATGTTTCCCCTTTATTTACGGTAAAATTCACACCATTTACCGCTTTTACATAGTTTGTCGTCCGTTGCAGTACGCCTTGTTTCACTGGAAAATGCACCTTCAAATCCCGTATTTCCAGTAATGGTTCAGACATGTTTCACCCTCCCTTCTTGTTCTTCTCTTTCTACCCGCTCCTTCGCCTCATTGAATTCGGGTTCTGATAAAATACAAGCTGCATAGTGGTCCCCGGACCTTTGCATTAACTCAGGATCTATTTTCTTACATTCTTCCGTAGCGAATGGGCAGCGCGGGTGAAAATGACACCCGCTTGGTCGATTGATTAAATTGGGAGGATGCCCCTCAATATTCAGCAGACGGCGGCGGGATCTCGCATCAATCCGCGGCAGGGACCGGAGTAATGACCATGTATAAGGCATAGAAGTGTGATAGAAAATATCTTCCACATCTCCCTTTTCGACAATCCTTCCCGCATACATTACAAGAACTTTCTTGGCAATCTGTGCAATGACACCTAAATCATGGGAAATAACCATAATCGCTGTGCCATATTTTTCTTGAATTGTCTTCATCAATTCCAATATTTGTGCTTGTATCGTTACATCCAGTGCCGTAGTTGGTTCATCGGCAATTAAAAGTTTTGGATTGCCTGCAAGTGCGATAGCGATTAAGACACGTTGGCGCATCCCACCTGAAAATTGATGGGGATAGGCTTTTAACCTGCTCTCCGGATCGGGAATACCGACATCCGTTAATAGTTCAATTGCTCTTTTTCTCACTTCGTTTTTTGAGAGTTTTTGATGTGTCGATATAGCTTCCATCAATTGATCTCCGATAGTAAAGACAGGATTTAAACTGGACATTGGATCCTGGAAAACCATCGCAATATCGTTCCCGCGTATTTTTGAAAGTTCCTTTTCTTTTAACTGCAGCAAGTCTCTTCCTTCAAACAAAATTTCTCCCTCTGGGTAGAAGGTAGGGGGCTTTTGATTCAGTTGCATAATCGAATGGGCAAGCACACTTTTTCCACTTCCTGATTCCCCCACAATACCGACTGTTTCACCTGGACTAATCGTAAAGGAAACATGATCAACCGCTTTTACTACCCCTCCAGGTGTATCAATATAAGCTTTAAAATTTTTCACTTCCAGCACGGTCTATCCCTCCCATTCATCATGAAGCATATTGCTTTTTCTGTTTAAACCAGCTCTTTTTCGATTTTTTCGTTCCTCTCGCATACGGATCAAATGCATCTCGAAGCCCGTCACCTAATAGATTGAGTGAAAGGACGGTCAAGACGATAAAAATGCCAGGAAAAATCGAATACCAAGGTGCCATGGTTATATAAATCTGTGCTTCCTGTAACATATTGCCCCATGTCGGTGTAGACGGCTCCACCCCAACACCTAAGAAACTTAGTGCTGCTTCAGCCAGTATCGACCGTGCAAAAATAAAGGTTCCTTGTACAATAATGGGGGATAATACATTAGGAAGAATGTATCTTGATAAAATAACAGGATCCTTGACTCCTGAAGTTTTGGCAGCTTCAATGTATTGTATATTTTTAACTTGCAGAACACTGGAACGTACGACTCTTGTCATTACAGGCCAAAAGGAAAAGGTTAATGCAATAATAATGTTCGTTACACTTCCACCTAGGGCTGCTACAAGAGCAAGTGCCAACAGTAAAGAAGGAAAAGCCAGCATCCCGTCTATTACTCTCATAATGATGGAATCTATTTTTTTATAATATCCAGCAATAAGCCCCGTGATTGTTCCTAATATCGTCGAAAGCACGGCAACTGAAAAACCAACCAATAAAGAAACCTTTGCCGCGATAATCGTTTGACCAAAAATATCGCGACCAAAATGGTCCGTACCAAACCAATTTTCTGAGGATGGAGCCATTAATCGTATACTTGAATCCATATCGCTTGAAGAATCAGGAAGCCACCATGAAGCTGTTATTGTTGCCAGTAATAATAAAATCAAAAAGGTAAAAGGAATAAGATTTCTTTTTTTCCGTAACATGAGGACACCCCCCTTTCACTGTATCAATCATATCGAATCCTTGGATCCAAAAAGGCATATAAAAGGTCGACAATTAAATTAATAATGACATATACAAAGGCAATGAATAAAACAACACCCTGTATCACCGGATAATCCCTGCGATGAATCGAATCAATCAATAACTGACCAATACCTGGAATGGTAAAAATCGTTTCAATAATTATCGTTCCACCCAGTAGACCAGCAATCGTTACACCTATCACGGTTGTTGTCGGAATAAGTGCGTTGGAAAATACATGCTTCATTATAACTGTACTTTCTTTCAAACCCTTCCCACGTGCTGTTTTCGTATAATCCTGATTCACTGATTCAAGCATGCTGTCCCTTAGCATCCGGGCAATTAACCCGATTTCTACAGCAGCCAATACAATCCCTGGCAACAGCAAATGATAGATCCAGCCTAATATGTCTTCCGTTATTGGCAGGTAACCTGCTACTGGAAAAATAGGGATCGTGACTCCTAGACCAAGAACTAGCAATAATGCCAACCAAAACTCAGGAATGGAAGTTCCCAGTAGTGAACCGGACAAGAATATAGGATCTAGGATGGTGTTGCGTTTCCATACAATAAAAATAGCTGTCGGTATCGCGATGATCAATGTTAACAGCATCGATACCAGCATGAGACTGAATGTTGGGCCCAGCCGTTCGGCAATGATTTGCGATACAGACTCCTCAGAATAAATAGATTGCCCCAAATCCCCGACAACAATATTTGCTAACCAGTCAAAATATTGGATAACCATTGGTTTATCCAAACCTAATTGTTGTTCCAATTGTTCAATGGCTTCAGGAGAACTATCTTCCCCTAAAATAATGAAAGCAGGGTTGCCAGGGGTTAAGTGAACAATCAAAAATACAATGATACTGACGATAAATAGTACCGGAATGATGGCTAGAAGTCTCCGTATGGTATAATGTAACATCTATTTTCCCCTCCTTTATATCCGTCCATAAAACAAGGGAGCCAGTGTCGTAAAAACCAACATGACTCCCCCTGTAATGATTACTTCTTCCATGTATTCCAAAAACGCGGGCCTAGCCAAGCATCATAGTCTTGAATTTCTTCACTTAAAATATCCAACGTGGTTTCATTTGCTATTTTGAAGAAAGGCAGCTCCTCATACACCGTATGGTTCATTTCGGCTAAAATTTCCTGCCTCTCCTCTGGAGATGCTGCTAATCCCCACTGGTCCATTAACCCTTCCCAACGTTCACTTTCATACCAGCCACTACTGTTTCGATCCGGAACAAGGAAACCTAATTCATTTGGCGAGAATCTAGTAGAGTATCCAATCGTAACGATATCCCAGTTACTCGGGTCCTGCCACCTTTCTAGATAGGTTGCCCATTCATATGGATCTAGCTCAACGGTAAATCCTACTTCTTCCAGCTGTTGTTGTGTCATTTGGGAAATACGTTTATAGTTCTCATTATTATTGGAATACATAATCGTGATTGGCTCACCAGTATAATCTGATTCTTCGAGTAGCTCTTTCGCCTTTTCCGTGTCATGTGCTAAATAGCCATCCGTACCTTCATCTGTATATAGTTCAGTTTGGCTTGGAGCAAACAGGGCTCCATCCAGCTCGTAAAATTCTTCATTCCCATACGTAGATTGTGCAATTTCTTCCTTATCCAATGCATAGTGTAGGGCTTGTCGAACTTTCAAATCATCGAATGGAGGTTCAGATTTATCCGGTATCAGCATGGAATACCCATTAATATACGTCACGGGCTCGGCATTAGGTGTTGATTCGACCACCTCATATAAGTCTGTTGGAATATTTTGAGCGTAATCATATAGATCGGTTTGCATGCCATTTAATTTAACCTGTGGATCTTTTACCATCAAAAAGTTAATTTGATCAAGAACGGCCTCTTTTTTACCAGTAAGCCCGCCCCAGTCCGTTTCTTCCCGTTGGGAGTAATCTTCGAATCGTGTCAGAACAATTTCCGAACCACGTTCCCATCCATTAAATTTATAAGGTCCCGTACCGATGAGCTGCTCGGGAACTAAAGGCTTCTCGCCAGCTTCTTCTGCAATTTCTTTTGGAATGATGACTAAGCCTGTCTTCGGAGCAGCCATATCATCTAGAAAAGCGTTATAGATTTGATTCAATGTGATTTCTACTGTTAAATTATCCACCGCTTTGACATCTGCAATATATTCGCTTGCAACTTGACCAACAGAGGATACAAGCTGCCATCTTTCGAGGGAGGCGACTACGTCTTCTGCTTCAACCGTTGTCCCATCATGAAAGTTTACACCTTCCCGAATATTGATGGTGTACACTTTTTGATCATCTGAAATGGTGTAGTCTTCTGCAATCATCGGTTGAACAGCGAAATCTTTATCAAGTGCAACCAATGTTTCAAAAATATGCCAAGCAATATCCCTAGTCGGACTAGAAGCATTTGCCATAAGGTCTAATGTATCCGGCTCACTGGCGTAAGCAACATCTATTGTTCCTCCGGACTGTTCTTCTCCCGCTTCTGTATTACCTTCCCCAGATCCGTTGCTTGAGCTCTCATTATTACAAGCTACCAAAATAAATGATAATGTAAGAATCGTAAATAATTGTAGAGTATGTTTTAAACGCATGCTGATCTCTCCTAATAATTAGTCAACTAGATAATGTGCAACAATTTTTATAAATGCTTTTTCAATGTTAAGCAAAGCTCTTTCATCAATATCAAATTTCGGATGATGATGCGGATAATGCGTACTTTCACTTTCATTCCTGGATCCTACTCTGAAATAGGTTCCAGGCCTTTCTTTCAAGAAATAAGCAAAATCCTCTGCGCCCATGGTAGGCACTAGTTCAACAACATCTTCCTCATTAAATACTTCTTTAAAAAGCCCTTTTACAATTGCTGTCTCTTCATGGTGATTAAATAAGGAAGGGTATCCTCGTAAATAGTCAATCTCATGGGCTGCGTGGTTTGCACTCGTGATTCCTTGTACAATCGAATGGATTTCTTTTTCCACTAAATCACGTACGTCCTCATCAAAGGTTCTTACCGTCCCCTCAATTATGGCTTCATCTGGAATTACATTAAATGCCGCACCAGCTTGGAATACCCCCAAGGTAACAACAGCAGATTGTAATGGATCCACTCTGCGGCTGACAATCTTTTGCAGGGATTGAACAACCTCACTGCCAATAACAATTGGATCTATCGCTTCATTTGGTCTGGCTCCATGTCCCCCATTGCCTTTAACCGTTATCTTAAACTTATCCACGGCAGCCATTTGGTATCCAGAGCCTACACCAATTTGACCTAATGGGATATCTGATGCCAGATGGGCACCAAACACAGCATCTACTCCGTCCAGAATTCCCTCTTCAATCATAAATTTCGCCCCTCCTGGCGGCTTCTCCTCAGCTGGTTGGAAAACAAAGAGGACTTTTCCCTTTAGTTGGTCCTTATATTTACTGAGCAGCTGCGCTGTCCCAAGAAGTGCTGCTGTATGGCCATCATGTCCACAAGCATGCATAACCCCCGGATTTGCAGATGCATATGGGGTATCATTTTCTTCATGAATCGGCAGGGCGTCAAAATCTGCACGTAAAGCGATTGTTTTACCTAGCCCTTTTCCTTCCAATTCGGCAACCATTCCATGGCCACCGACTTGTGTTTTCACAGAAAGTCCAAAGCTTTTCAATTTCTCTTCAATGAAGGTTGCTGTATGTTTCTCTTCAAATGATAACTCCGGATGCTTATGTAAATATCTGCGCCAATTCTGAACGTCTGAAAATTGCTCATCGATTCTCTCAATAATAGATGAAAATTCTCTAATCTGGCTCAATTGTATCCCCCACAATCTGTACATTAAGTAAAAAGAGTTTAATAGATGAATACACCAAATAATAACCATATTAACCTTAGTTGTCAACTAGGTTTAATATAGTTTTATAACACTGCTATAATAATTGTTCCTTATTTACCGCAATAAGGCTGTGAGGATATGTCCCACTGGTGACAGGACTCCAGAAAAATAACTATATTTATAGTCAATAAATTTCACTGTTTAACTGATAATCTGTTCATTAAAAAAAGGCCTAAGGAGATAGACACACCTTGAGGCCTTTCCATGCTCGGAAAGAGGCTTAAATGTTCCGTATTTCGTATAGGATGTCAGACGGTAACTGTGTTGCATTTTAAACAATATAAATGACTGTCTATCCAACTGCTCAAACATCTGGATATACGCAACCATTTCCCGTTAAATTACCCCAGCATCTCCCTTACAATCTCATGGTTCCTTTCATCAAACTGCTCATTATGGGAGGAAACCATGGCTGTAGCCGGGGCAGCGGGATCGATATAATTCTTCACACTGTTGACGGCATTCACCGCATCTTGAAATGCTCCGACAAGCAAGTTCACCTTACCTTCGTAGAATATATTATCACCTGCTGCAAATATTCCCTCCTGGCTGGTACATCCCTGTGCATTCCCATGGTAAAAGCCATCCTTTGTCCGTTCCATGAGAAGGTTGTCAGAGATGTCCAGGGAGTTGTCCTGGTGATAGCCATGATGGACCAGTACATGGTCCACTCGCTCTTTGGTTATTTCGCCGGTCCATACATTTTCCAGTACGGCCTCATCCAAATAGCTACCAACACCCTCCAGTGATCGGATGACAGTATTCTTCAAAATAGTCGCATTGCTGTTTTCCAGCTTGTCCACCTGGGCTTCATGTGCTCCTGCTTCTCCTCTTCGATACACCAGGATTACTTTTTTAGCAATACTCAACAGCTCTACAGCCCAGTCTATCGCGGCATTGCCACCTCCGGATATCATCACGACCTTGTTATGAAGGGACTTGATGGAAGGCATCTTGTAATGGAGGTTGTTCCCTTCAAAGCGACTGCTTCCCTCGATCTCTAGGCGCTTCGGAGTGATGATCCCTCCCCCATTTGCCAGAATCACTGCCTTGGAATAATGCTTATTTCCATCATCCGTGGTAAGGATAAACTGGTTGTTGCTATCTTTCTCAATAAAGCCCACTTTCTTTTTTGTAAAAACAGTCGGTTGGAATGTAAGTGCCTGTTCTACCAGTTGTTTTGCGAATACGCCCCCTGTGACAGGAGGCTGTCCGCCAACATCCCAAATCATTTTTTCCGGGTATAATGTAACCTTTCCGCCAAGTGATGGTTGTGCTTCCAAAATCTTCGTCTTCATCCCACGCAGTCCGCTATAAAAGGCTGAGTACAGACCCGCAGGCCCTCCACCGATAATCGTGACATCGAATAGCTCCTTCATGATACGTCCTCTCCCATCCATCTATTTATTATTTTTTTAATTTTCATTGACAGCAAGCGGTTTACTATTTACTATCTAACATATGTAATAGATAATGATAATCATTTTCAATTATCATACCATGAATAGTATAAAAATTACATAGGGAGGGTTGAATTATATGCGATTGACCGTTGAAGATGTCCGGGTCGGCTATGAAGACAAGACGATCGTCCATGATCTGAGCATGTGCATCCCGGATGGCAAGATTACTACCATCATCGGTTCCAACGGATGCGGCAAATCCACGCTGCTGAAGGCGATGACCAGGGTAATCGCCCCACAAGCCGGGCAGATTATGCTGGACGGAAAGGCGATTGCCCAGATAAATACAAAGGAACTAGCAAGACAGCTCGCTTTTCTTCCGCAAAATCCAGACAGTTCCGGCGGCCTCCTGGTGGAAGAACTGGTTTCCTATGGCCGTTTCCCCTACCAAAAGGGGTTTGGCAATCTATCCAAAAAGGACAAGGAAATCATCCAATGGGCGCTAAACGTTACCCAGACAGAAGAGTTCCGTGACCAGTCATTGGATTCCCTTTCAGGTGGCCAACGGCAGCGTGTCTGGATCGCCTTGTCATTGGTTCAGGATACGGATATCATCTTTCTGGATGAGCCCACCACCTATTTAGATATGGCCCACCAACTGGAAGTATTGGAATTGCTTCAGAAGCTGAATAAGGAAGAAGGCAAAACCATTATCATGGTGCTGCATGACCTTAACCAAGCTGCACGCTTCTCGGATTTTGTGATAGCACTCTCAAATGGCAGACTCATCCAGGCTGGGATTCCAGAGGAAGTCATCACGCCGGAAGTTTTGGAAGAGGTGTTTCATATAGATGCCGTCATCGGAAAGGATCCGCGAACAGAAAAACCCATGTGTATCACATACAATCTATTAAAAGGAGAGAAGAATCATGAAAAAATTAATATTCCCAATGCTTATACTACTCACCCTCCTCTTGGCAGCGTGTTCCAGCAGTAATGCGGATACAGGCAGCGAGGAAACAACGGAAGAAACCATTACATATGAATCCGAATCAGGGCCGGTCGAGGTACCGGCAAATCCTGAACGTGTTGTCGTGTTGTCCTCCTATGCCGGGGATCTTATCAAGCTCGGAGTGAATATCGTCGGTGTCGACTCATGGTCGGCCATGAACCCCAATTTTGAAGAACACTTGGATCAAGCGGAGGTAGTTTCCAATCAGGACTTGGAGAAGATCATCGAATTGGAACCAGACTTGATCATTGGTCTGAATAACATTGAAAATGCCGACAAACTTCAGGAAATCGCCCCAACCGTTCTGTTCACGTATGGTAAAAACGACTATCTGGAGCAGCATATCGAAATCGGAAAAGTCGTAAACAAAGAAGAAGAAGCGAGAGAATGGGCGGAAGACTTCGAGGCACGTGCGCAAGCCCTGGGCGAGGAAATCAAGGCCAAAATCGGCGAAGATGCCACTGTCACGGTGATTGAAAACTTTGAGAAACAATTCTATCTCTTTGGAGACAACTGGGGCCGTGGGACAGAAATATTATACCAAGCCATGGATCTGAAGATGCCGGAGGCGGTAGCCGAAACCGCATTGGAACCCGGATACTTTGCCATCTCCCAGGAAGTCTTGGGTGATTATGCCGGCGATTATGTGATTTTGAGCTTAACCGAAGATCAGGACACATCTTTCTTGGAAGCAGATTGGTATAACAATATAGACGCAGTCGAAAAGGGGAACGTCTTCCGGGCGAACGCAAAAGCCTTTTATTTCAATGATGCTCTGAGTCTTGAGTATCAGTTGGATTTCTTTGAAGAAAAATTTCTCGGAAACAAGTAACACAGGGGAACAAACGAGATGAAAAAGGTCCGTTCCCTCCCCTTCCCTATGTTGTTGCTTACAGCTTTACTGTTATTGTTCCTAAGTTTCTATGCCGCCCTCACATTCGGTGCGGCTGACACGACCTTCCGGGATGTCTGGCATGCCATGATTGGCGAGACTGGCGGGGATTACTACTCCGTTTTACGGGAAATTCGCTTCCCACAGGTGATTGCAGCATTCTTTGTCGGTAGTGCCCTAGCCGTTTCGGGGGCGATCATGCAGGGTGTTACCCGCAATCCCCTCGCAGACCCAGGCCTGCTCGGCATCACTGCAGGTGCTAACGCAGCCTTGGCACTGACCATGGCACTTATCCCATCGGCATCTTACCTTTCCATCATCATCGCCTGTTTCATCGGAGCTGCGGTCGGAATGGGGATTGTTTACGGGATTGCGGGCTCCATGAATACAGGCCTTTCTCCGCTGAAGCTAGTGTTGGCAGGGGCTGCCGTTACAGCCTTTCTCCAGGCCCTGGCTGACGGAGTGGGGATCCTGTTCCATATATCCAAAGACGTTTCCATGTGGACAGCCGGCGGTTTGATCGGAACCACATGGCAGGCACTTCTGGTGGTTCCTGTCATCATAGCCGGACTGCTAGCCAGTCTAGTTCTCAGCCGCCATTTGACGATTTTGAGCCTGAATGAAGAAGTGGCCGTCGGGCTGGGTCAGAAAACCACCTTGTTGAAAACCTTGCTGATGGGCATTGTGGTAATCCTTGCCGGGGCCGCGGTGGCTCTGGTTGGAAATCTTGCATTTGTGGGACTCATCATTCCCCATATTGTCCGGGGGTTAGTTGGTTCCGACTACCGGATGATTGTTCCCATGTCAGTAGTGGCAGGCGGACTGTTTATGATCCTCGCAGACCTGGTTGGGCGCACCCTGAACGCCCCGTTTGAAACCCCGGTTGTTGCGATTGTAGCCATCGTTGGTTTACCGTTCTTCTTACTATTGGTGCGAAGAGGAGGACGAGCATTTGGTTAGCCATCAGCAAAAAAAACAAAAGAAGTGGATGATCATTCTTCTGCTTATATTTATCGGGGTATTTACCTGCAGCATTTCCCTGGGCGACTCCACTCTTTCCCTAGGGCGTGTCTTTCCGGCGTTATTCGGGTTCGGGGCGTTCAAAGAAGAATTCATCCTATTTTCTATCCGCCTCCCCCGGACCATTATCTTGGCCCTTGCAGGAATGGCCCTTGCCATGTCCGGTGCATTATTGCAAAGTGTCACAAGGAATGACCTGGCAGACCCGGGTATTATCGGGATAAATGCCGGAGCCGGTGTCGGAATCACCTGTTTTTATCTCTTTGTCCAGTCTGATATCCAGCATTATGCCTATGTATTGCCGATTGTCGCTTTCATCAGCGCGATCGTTACTGCATTGTGCATTTACTTCTTTTCCTATGAAAAAGGAAAAGGGATCCAGCCTGTCAAACTCGTATTGGTCGGTGTCGGTTTTGCCTCTGCCCTCTCCGGGTTGATGATGCTGCTGATTTCTTCTGCAGAGCGCAGCGATGTTGAGTTTGTCTCCAGATGGCTCGCCGGCAATATTTGGGGAACAGACTGGCCATTCATCATGGCGCTTCTTCCATGGCTCCTTGTTTGTCTGCCGATTATCTTTTACAAAGCAAACACGTTGAATATCCTGGCCATGAATGAGCCGAGCGCCATCGGGTTGGGTGTCTCCTTGAACAAAGAAAGATTCCTCCTGATCATTATTGCCGTAGCACTGGCAGCTGCAGCGGTATCCGTGACAGGAGGTATCAGCTTTATCGGTCTGATGGCTCCTCATATAGCGAAGAGCTTGGTGGGCCCCAGACACCAATTATTCCTCCCAATCGCTTTGTTGATGGGAATGATTTTACTAACTGCAGCAGATACGATCGGCCGGAACCTGTTAGGATCGGATACTATTCCAGCCGGGATCGTGGCAGCATTCATCGGGGCCCCTTATTTCATTTATTTGTTAAGGAAATCAAATTAACGTATAGAATACTTTAAAACCTGGACACTTCTTCTACAAGGAGGATGGTCCAGGTTATCTTTTTTATTACCCCTTTTGGCTATTATACTTAATACCTTCTATGCTGAAGAGGAATAATCTGCCCTCTAATTTCCCCACCAGGATTTTGTTCGGTATGTGCATTTACATACGTCAATTCTCTTCGCATCAATGTAAGCAAGTCCTTTACATTTCTTACGCCTACATCATTTGGAACGATATCCTTATCTGCAATAACTCCTGTAACTACCCCTCGGCGAGTGGTTATCCCATTTTGTTCTTCTAAAGTCTCTAGGTCAGCGCCAAACAGGAAGGCGAGAACAGGTCCATTTTCATTGCGGGCTCCAAAGTGAATATGCGCTTGAATGAAATTTCTAATATTGTTGACTTCCAGCTTAAATTTAATTTTTCTGCCATCCTCATTAACGAGAAACTTAGCTTCTCCAAACGCATCTGTCCTTACTGGGGGTACTTCGTTTCTCCCTTTTAAATCAGCGATAAATCTCTCCATGAATTCCACCTCCTTCGTACACGGTATGTAAAATGGAGTAACCTTGTATAGGTGAGGGAAATTAAAAGCAAAAAAAAGGCAAATAATTGTGCTGGAACACAAATTAGCCTAAGAGGGGGGATGTATTATCGACCTTCGTATTCTAATGCGATACTCCTATATGAAAAATAGCCGGGAATATGGGAAAGAGGTGATAATATGTAGAAAATAGCTTTCATTGTAGAAATCCGGAACCGATTATTATTTGCATACCAATAATAAAGGTGGTGGAAGTCCTTCATAGCAACGTATGCAAGGACTTCCACCACCTTCCATTCAACTGGCATATTCGTCACAAAGTAGGTAGAACACTCCTACCCCCATCCGATTGACTGGGCGATAATAAGGGTAACGGTGGATATGCCATACCAAATTAGCACTAAGGGTATAATAAACCGCAACCACTTTACATACGAAATCCGGGCAAAGGCCAAGAATGCCATGATCAGGCCTGTTGGATAAATGATATTGCTGAATCCGTCACCAAATTGAAATGCAAGCACCGACGTTTGTCTGGTAACATCCAGCAAGTCAGATAAACCTACCATAATCGGCATAGTGATTAACGCTTGGCCACTGCCTGACCCGACCACAAAATTAAATGATGCTTGGGCAATCATCATCATCACAGCGCTAATTTCCGCCGGCATAGAACTTACAATCTCACTAATCCCATAGATGATCGTATCCAAAATCTGACCGTTTTCTAAAATAACCGAAATAGACCGTGCCAAACCTATGACAATTCCAGCAACGATGAATTTCTTGAATCCCTCATTAAATGTTTCCGCTATACCACTTGGTGTCATTTTGCAAATCAGTCCAAGTACGATTCCCATGAATGCGTACCAGCCACCAATTTCGATAAAATACCAGCCCCAAACCAAAAGACCATATACCATCACTCCTAGCCCGGCAAAAAGAAAGATTAAACCAGCGAGTTGTCTTGTTGAGATCTTTTCAAGATCTGGCTCGTTATCATCAAGATACTCTCCGTCCAGTCCGTCTCCATACAAATATCCTTTAGAGGGATCTCTTTCAATTTTTCTTGCGTAGCGCCATACATACCAGATACCGACCAGCAACACAAGAGACATGACAATAACGCGCAGCCCAATACCCGAATACAACGGAAGTTCCGATATTGTTTGGGCCAGTCCTACTGTCGCCGGGGCAGTTAATGCTACTGATAACCCAGCAGAACAGCTGACAATCACAATAGCAAATGCTGTGAAACGGTCATAACCGAGCCTTAGAATTACTGGAATTAAAGCTGGAATATATATCAATGCCATTTCAAATGCGCCTGTAATTGTCGTAAAAATTCCCATAGGAATCATTAAGGCTGGGATAACCAAAATCTTTTTCGCTTGAAATATTTTAAAGACATAGTGGATAACAATGTTAAGCAACCCTGTTTTTTCAACTACAGCAAACAGCCCACCTATCATAATACCTCCGAAAATCAATTCACCAGCCTGGACCATCCCTGTAGGTATCGCAAACAGAAGGTCAAAGGGCGTCAGCATCTCTGCATCTATAAATTGAAAGGATTCGGGGACTACCAACATGCCGCCAGGTCGTTCCTCTCTTTCAAATGAACCACTTGGTATCAATAATGTTGCGATATACGAAAGGATCAGCAAAGACATTAAAATTACATAGACATGTGGCATTCTAACCTTTGTTATCACATTCTCTAACTTGCTCTCTTCCCTCTCGGCTACATCATCTGTTTCTCTTTGTTTTCTTATTCCCATCCCTTTCCCTCCTTATCAGGCTACAAGCCCGCTTTTTTAACTGCCGAGAAATTTGAAGACAGCATGGACAAAGACTTTGACGCCATATTCGAGTGCATCCTCATCAATATCGAATTTGGGATGATGGTGTGGATATCCAAGGCCCTTCTCCTTATTTCCTGCCCCAACGTTGAAATAAGCACCGGGAGCACTTCCTAAAAATGCCGAAAAGTCTTCCGCCCCCATTTTAGGCTTTATTACCTCTACCGTTTCGTCCCCATAGACTTCCCGGATTGTTTCTTCTATGATTTTTGTTGCATCCTCGTCATTGATCACCGCACGATACCCATGCTCATATCTCAGTTCATAGGAAGCACCATGTGCATCTGTGATCCCTTTTACAACTCTTTCCATAAGTTCGGGCATCGACTTGGAAATGTTATCGTCAAACGTTCGAACGATCCCATTGATTTCAACGGCGTTTGAAATGACATTGCCTGCTTCCCCGCCCAGAAATTTACCGATGGAGAGAACCACACTATCCAGAGGGTCCGTGTTCCGGGAGACAATATGTTGCAAATTGGAAACCACTTGGGCCCCGATCACAATACTATCAACCGTCTGATGCGGCATTCCGCCATGACCGCCCTTGCCATTGACCGTGATCCAGAAGCCGTCCGCTGCGGCCATCATCGGCCCCGGTGCAATCCCTACTTTACCAACTTCAAGATCTGCCATGAGATGTGCGCCAATAACAAAATCAACGCCGTCCATCACACCAGCGTCCACCATTTCCTTAGCTCCACCCGGAAAATGCTCCTCCGCATGCTGGAATAGAAAGCGGACTTCCCCTTGGATTTGGTCTTTCAACCCAGACAAAACCATGGCAGTCCCAAGTAACATGGCAGTATGTCCATCATGTCCACAAGCATGCATGACACCGGGATTATTTGAGCTGAATTCCAACCCCGTATCCTCTTCGATTGGCAGAGCATCCATATCCGCCCGTATGGCAAGTGTTTTTCCTGGCTTTTCTCCGATCAGCCGAGCCATAACACTCGTCTTGGTCGGACGGGTAATTTCCAGATTTCCAAAAGACTGGAGCGTATCGTACACGAATTGGGATGTATTCTTTTCATCATAAGACAGTTCTGGATGTCGATGAAGTTCTCTTCTCCAATGGACTACCTCTTGTTTTATATCCTCTATTTTTTTGTCGATCGTTATTGTCGGCATCTATTCTTCCTCCTACTATTTCTTTCTGATGTAAGCGTTTTACTTTACTTGGTTGGAAACCAAACCCTTTAACACCTTCTGAGTACGATAAATGTTCCAGGGCAAAGTTTGGCATCACATAACGTTCTCTTTACCATCCTCATCCTGTTTAGTGGATTTTCCACTCTGTTTATAGTGATGAGTAAAGTAATCGGCCGTTATTTCTTTTACTTTTCCACTTAATAATAGAACGGCAATCATATTGGGAATGACGATAAATGCGATCATGATGTCCAGTAAAGACCAAATAAGCATGATGCTTCCTGTTGAGCCAAAAATTATCGCTCCAATATAAACATAACGAGTGACGATGGATGCTTTATACCCGAATAAATATTCGGCTTGCTTCTCCCCATAAAAGACCACCACTAGAATGGTTGTAATGGAAAAGAAGAAAATTGCAGTAGTTATGATCATGCCTGCTACACTACTGCCAAAAACTGTCGCCATCGCTTCTACTGGCATTTGAGATGCTTGATCTGCCCCTACGGCCTTCCAAACACCTGTCGAAAGAATGATAATCGCAGTCATCGTACAAACAATGATGGTATCAAAGAAGACTTCAAAAGCACCCCAGAAACCTTGTTTTGCCGGATGTTTATTTACAGCGGTGGAGTGCGCAATCGGTGCACTTCCCATACCAGCTTCATTGGAATATAACCCTCGAGCTATCCCCCACCGGATGATGGCGGCAACTGCTGCACCTGCAAATCCCCCACTGGCAGAGATTGGGGTAAATGCATGGGTGAATATTAACTGGAATACATTCGGCACCTGATCAAGGTGGAACAAAATTACGATACATCCAGCAAAGAGATAGATCAGAGCCATAAGCGGCACTACTTTTTCCGCAAACTTTCCGATCGTTTTGATCCCGCCCACCATTACGGCGATAATAATTGTACTGATCAATAATCCGATTACAATGTTCGGGATGTTAAAGGAACCGTTGATTATACCAGCCAATGAATTAGACTGAACGGAAGCACTGGCGAACACGAATACCACTTGGACAGCAGCAAACAGTACAGCCAGCCACTTCCAGCCCAATCCCTTGTCGATATAATACATAGGCCCTCCGACAAATTCACCCTTTTCATTTCTTTGGCGGTATTTCAAACCAAGTACTACTTCTGCATATTTCGTTGCCATTCCAATTAATGCGACCATCCACATCCAAAATATGGCACCTGGGCCTCCGAGCGCAATGGCAAGAGGAACCCCTACTATATTGGCAGCACCTATAGAGGAAGCCAGCGCACTTGATGCTGCCTGAAATGGAGTGACCGTACCTTCCCCATCCGCTTTTTTAAACATACTGCCCACCGTCGTTTTAACTATATGAGGGAAATATTTAAACTGGAAAAATCCCAGCTTGATTGTTAAAAAAACGCCTCCTCCCACAAGCAATAACATCAATGGTATGCTTATAATTTCTGAGACTTCAGCGATCACACCCATTAATTGATCCAAAAAATCACTCCTAGTTTCAAATCCGCTCAACCTGACTCCCAATCAACGTATGCACTGTTGGTACGAACCACCTTGGAAAGCGCTTAACTTTCTCTTTACAGGAAGTGGTTGCTGCTAGTCTATGAACGTTCATCTTAAACTCTCCTGAACTATTTAGTCAGAGAACTCTCTTTTTGATGAACGCACTTACACCACCCATATAGGTTTCAATCACTTGTACATCAGCAATTTTGTCGGCATCCATTTCCAAAATGTCCTGATCCAGTACAATGAAATCCGCATGATAGCCGGGAGCAAGTTGCCCAACGTCTGGTATTCTAGTAATTTCCTGCGCACTTCTTGTGTATAATGTAATGGCCGTTTCCACATCAATTTGCTCGTCTTGCCCAGTCTCTTCTCCATTATAAGCCTTCCGCGTTACAGCAGACTGTATACCGACAAAAGGATTCACCGGGTCCGCCCATGCTGTTGCAGGGGCATCGGAAGATAGTGCTACTTTTATACCTGCTTCCAACATGGATTTGACTGGATAAGACCGTTTTGTCCGAGCAATTCCCAGGTTGTTCACGTAACTCTCAATTTCCGCAAAAATAAAAACAGGTTGCGGAACAAACGCAATGCCAGCTGATGCTGCTCTTTCAAGTGCTTGCTTTGTTGGTAATGTAGCATGTTCAATCCGGATTGACGGTCCATCATTGATCCAACCCTCTTGATCCTGAAAAGTATCTAGAATCAAATTTATTGCCTGCTCACCCATGGCATGTACAATTAACTGTATATCGTATCGCTTAGCCGCTTCTGCTGCCGCCAGCAATTCCTCCTTACTGGTTGTTGGAATACCATAATTCTCTTTTTTCCCGCCAATATATGGTTCGTCAATCCAAGCTGTCTGACCGGAAATACTACCATCGGCAAATAGCTTGATCCCACCTATGTGAACCTGCTCCTCCCTATTTAACTTAGAATCCAAATCTTCAAGTTTCTTAAAGTCTTCCCAAGCATAGTAGACCACAGTTCGCTGGTTTAAGCCTTTTTGACTCGCTTCTTTGTAGATATCCAGATAATCAACCGGCTTATTATGCGCTAATAGTTCAGTGATCCCTGTAATACCGTGTGCCAATAATTCAGGACTAAGCTCGGCGACACTAGCAGCATTTTCATCAAGGGTTTTTGTAGACTTCAAACTTAATACTAGTTCTCTCGCACTTTCCCGTAAAATCCCTGTCGGTTCTCCATTTTCGTCACGGTCGATTTTACCGCCTGCTGGATCCTTTGTATTTTTATCAATACCTGCGAGTTTCAAGGCTATGCTATTCACTGAAATAATGTGCCCACATGTACGGGTCATTACCACAGGAACATCTTGGGCGCCTTTGTCTAAATCATAGCGGTTTGGAGCGCGTCCTTCAGCAAGTTTCCCTTCATCATAGCCCCAGCTTTCCACCCATTTGTCTCCACCTTGCAGCTCACGTTGCTTGCGTATCTTCCCGATTAGATCTGAAATGGAACGGACGCTTGGCAAAGTACTCGCAAATTGCTTGGAGGTATCTGCCAAGAACAAGGGATGTAAATGGGCATCAATAAAACCCGGAAGCACACGACGACCGTTCAAATCTATCCATTCACCAGTGATATCCTCTAATTCATCCTTCTCCCCAACCCACGCAATCCGTCCATCCTTAACAACCATGGCAGTCGCATTAGGAGTTTTCGAATTGGCTGTAAATATTTTTCCATTATAAAAAATGTAGGCTCCTGATGTACTCATATGTATTCCTCCCTGATATTTGATAATTCTGTCATGCAGAAATACATATGCAAACATTATGCCAACTTCAGATCCTATGATGATTAGTCTGAATGAGATGGCGTTCCAACCGCTCTAGACGTGACATTTCAACAGATTTTTCTGAAGAACAGCATTCCAACAATTCTTTACAGTCTTTTCGCCCATAGAAAAAAGGGGGAAATTTTTCCCCCTCTAAGTAAAAATTTTTTTACCTTAATCCATACTTTTTTAGTTTGTATTTTAGGGACTGCTTGGATATTCCTAACTGCCTTGCTGTTTTTGCAAGGACCCCGCCCTCTTCCTTAATTGCCTTGTAGATTATTTCTTTTTCATAGTTTTCCACATCCGTCTTCAACGAATATCCCTCCGTTGGCTGGGATGCATCTGTGATCTTTTGCGAAGTTCCTTTCCCATTTTTAATCCTGTTAGGAATATCATCCATCGTTATTCTATTAGAAGAAACAAAGTTATAGGCGGTTTCGATTGCATTTCTGAATTCCCTTACATTTCCCGGCCAGCTATACCGATTGAAACAATCTATAACTTCCTGCTCGACACTATCAATGGACATATTCATATTGCTATTGAAAAAGTCCAGGTAATACCTCAGCAATACCTCTATATCTTCTCTTCTATCCTTTAATTCCGGCAGATCAATCTGCACCACACTCAATCTGTAAAAAAGATCTTCTCTAAAGTTTTTCTCTACCACTAAGTTATAGGGATCCTCATTTGTCGCTGAAATCAAGCGGATATCCAGGTCAATATTTCTGCTTCCACCCAGCCTCCTGATCCGCTTCTCCTCAATGGCTTTTAATAGTTTTACTTGAAGATGCATATCCAATGAATTTATTTCATCTAAAAATAGGGTCCCGCCCTCTGCTTGCTCAAATAGACCCGCCATATTCTCAGCCCCTGTGAAACTCCCCTTGACCGTTCCAAATAAAGTACTCTCCATCAAATTTTGTGGGATAGTCGAGCAATTCAAAGATAGGAATGGCTTCGTATAGCGATCACTCAGATTATGTATAGCTTGGGCAACAATCTCTTTTCCCGTTCCTGTTTTCCCGTGAACAAGGACAGAAGAATTGGTCTTGGCAATTTTTTTAATTCTATCCTTGATTTTATTCATGGTTGGATTTTTTGATATCAGATCATCTATCGTAAATATCGTATTATTTTTGCGAAAGATTTTATGGGTTGCATACTTCTCCAATGACTGGATATTTTCTTTTTTAAAATATCGTTTCGAAAATTCAATAGCACCAATCATCCTATCGTTATCTTCTATTGGGAAAGTAGAACTATATGATTCGATTTTACTGCCAATCCTAGTGACCATCTCCTGCCTGCAATTTAATAATGGAGTTTTATTCTTCAATACTGTCATGATCGTACTGTTCTCGTGGGAGAGGTTCGTATAAAAGGAGGTCACATGCTTGCCGATAATTACCTCTGGCCATGGTCCCAGCTCCTTTAGTACGTTCAAATCAGCCACATCATAAAAACTAACGTATCCCTTTTCATCTGTAATCAGTACATTGTCATAATCGGACAGGTTGTTAAAATGCTGTATATCTAGTTCCAAACTGCTCTCCTCCTGTCTAAATTGCTGTTCTTTTATATAAACCATAACAGCCAAGTCAACCTCATAAAGGTCAAAAATTATAACCCGAATTTCTTTATCCGATATTGTAAGCTTTGTCTACTGATGCAAAGGATTTTTGCAGTGCGCGAAATATTATAATCATTTTCTTCTAAAACTTGCTGAACATATAACTTCTCCGCCTCTTGCACTTTCTCACGTAAAGGTGTAGATTCTCCGCCCAACCCTGCGATGTCTTGTATATCCTTTTGGTAGGATTCTTTATGGTATTTTTTTCGAAGACTGACAGGGAGATTCTGTACGTGAATGATGTCTTCATCCATAATCAGATTCATGGTCCCTTCGATTGTATGCTCCAACTCCCTCACGTTGCCTGGCCAATCATGTTGAGAAAGCAATTGCATGGCTTCATTACTGAGTTTCTTCACATTCATGTGGAATAAAGCATTATATTTATTGATAAAACGTTGAGAAAGCAACTGTAGATCCTTCTTTCTATTACGCAAAGGAGGAATAAATAATGTTACGACACTGAGACGATAATAGAGGTCTTTTCGCAAACGGTCATTGGCAATAGCATCGACAGGGTCCTCATTGATGGTGGCAATAATTCGTACATCCACTTCTTTATCTTTCATATCTCCCACTCTTCTGATCGTTTTCTCTTGGATGACTCGTAGAAGCTTTGCTTGAAGTGATGGGGCTAATGAATTGATCTCGTCCAGCAACAGGGTTCCTCCATCCGCTTGCTCGAATAAGCCCGGCCTATCCACAGCCCCGGTGAATGCCCCCTTTTTGGTACCGAATAATAGACTTTCCATCAAGCTCTCTGGTATCGCTGCACAGTTTTGCGAGAGGAAGGTCGCCCCAGACCGGCTGCTGCCGTTATGTATGCTCTGTGCAAATAATTCCTTCCCTGTTCCAGTCTCCCCAACAATCAGCACAGAAGAAGATGTGCGGGTTGCTCTTTTGGACTCTTCGATAACGGATTTTATGCTCTCACTTTCACCGATTATCTGGTCAAAGGTGAATTTTGTGTTCTGTTTACGAAGGACATTTTCCTTAATCACTCGCTCAAGTTGGGTAATATCTTTTGCAATCTCAACGGCTCCCGTAATATTGCCTTGATTTAAGATGGGAAAGGAATCGTTAATTGTTGTAATTTCCTTCCCTTTATTATTAAAATACGTTTGCTTCACGTTCTTCGTGCTTTTGCCCTCTTTTAATGCTCTGACCAGGGTACTGTGCTGTTTATCATGGAACCTGAAGACCTCCAATAATTCCTTGCCAAGGACATCCTCACCTTTCATCGACTCTATCTCCATCATCTTTCTGTTGTAAACAATGGTTTTTCCCTTTTCGTTTATCACATGGATTCCTACATCCAATTCATCCAGCAGATTTTTATACAATTCATTCATGAGCAGGTGATGTTCCATACCATGTGGCAGATTCAATTCCATAAGATCCCCCCGTTCATCGTTCATTCTAATGGAAAATTAGGTAAAGTGCAAAAATTGATTGCACCACTTCTTAGCGTTTTACCTAATAATAAGCAAAATAATTTTGCATCCATTTACTCCATCGAACAGGGAATGCTGTCCTATCAACATTCATATTCTTGGCATGATTTTTGCAAGTAGAAGGGTGAAATAAATTATTGGAGGGGATACCATGATCACACCTTATAACCATGAACCATTTACGGATTTTACCGTGGAGAAAAATAAGAAAGCAATGGAAGCAGCGCTAATGCAAGTAGAATCTGAGCTTGGAAATAATCACGACCTACTCGTCGGTGGAGAACGCATCTCAACAGAGGAGAAAATCGTGTCTATAAACCCAGCTAATAAAGAAGAAGTTGTTGGAACTGTTTCCAAGGCAAATCAGGAAATTGCTGAAAAGGCTATTCAAACAGCATATGAAGCCTTCCAAGCCTGGAAATTTACAAGTGCCATTGATCGCGCCAATATCTTAATGCGTGCAGCACAAATTGTTCGTCGCAGAAAGCATGAATTTTCCGCACTGTTAATAAAAGAAGCAGGAAAGCCTTGGAAGGAAGCGGATGCTGACACAGCTGAGGCAATTGACTTTATGGAATATTATGCACGTCAGATGATTGAACTTGAAAGAGGAAAAGAAATTAAGAGCCGTCCAGGTGAATTCAATCGATACTTCTATGTGCCGACAGGTGTAACCGTCACCATCTCACCATGGAATTTCGCTTTTGCTATTATGGCTGGAACAACGGTGGCACCACTGGTTACAGGAAACACCGTACTGCTGAAACCTGCCAGTGCCACGCCTGTGATTGCTGCCAAATTTGTGGAAGTTTTACAGGAAGCGGGTGTACCGGAAGGCGTAATCAACTTCATCCCGGGAAGCGGTGCTGAAGTTGGCGACTATCTTATTGAACATCCTAAAACTTCACTCATTACATTCACCGGATCCCGTGATGTCGGTACAAGAATGTATGAACGTGCTGCAGTCGTCCAAAAAGAACAAAACCATCTAAAACGCGTTATTGTCGAGTTGGGCGGAAAGGACACCGTTGTTGTAGACAAGGATGCTGACCTTGACCTTGCGGCAGAATCCATTGTTGTTTCGGCATTCGGATTTTCCGGACAAAAGTGTTCTGCGGGATCTCGTGTTGTGGTCCTTGAAGATGTTTACGATGAAGTTCTTGAAAAAGTTATTAAACTGACAAATGAACTCACCGTCGGCGAAGCAAAATCCAATGATATTTATATGGGACCCGTTGTCGACCAAAGTGCTTATGACAAAATTATGGAATATATTGAAATCGGAAAAGAAGAAGGCCGCCTTGTTGCAGGTGGTGAAGGTGACGATTCCAAAGGTTTCTTCATCCAACCAACTGCATTCGCTGATGTGGATATCGATGCACGGATTATGCAGGAGGAAATCTTCGGGCCTGTCGTTGCTTTCGCTAAAGCAAGAGACTTTGACCATGCCCTGGAACTCGCAAATAACTCAGAGTACGGCTTAACAGGTGCGGTCATCACCAACAACCGTGCCCATATCAACCAAGCAACCATGGAGTTCCATGTTGGTAATTTATACTTCAACCGTAATTGCACAGGCGCCATCGTCGGTTATCATCCATTTGGCGGATTTAAGATGTCAGGAACCGACTCCAAAGCAGGTGGGCCAGACTATTTAACACTTCACATGCTGGCCAGAACCGTTTCAGAAATGTACTAGGATGAAATGCGGGTTCCCTCTCACGGGGAACCCACGAACTAAAACCACACTCAAGGACCATCTTTAGGAGGATTCAATTATGACAACAGCTAGTAAAACAAAGGATATTATCGAGCAAACATCGCAATTCGGAGCACAGAATTATCACCCGCTTCCCATCGTCATTTCAGAGGCAGAAGGCGTGTGGGTAAAAGATCCCGAAGGCAATAAATATATGGATATGTTAAGTGCATACTCTGCTGTTAACCAAGGTCATAGAAACCCAAAAATTATCGAGGCATTAAAGAAGCAGGCAGATCGCGTGACCTTGACTTCCCGTGCATTTCATAATGACCAGCTTGGTTCCTTTTACCAAAAAGTCACGGAATTGACCGGTAAAGACATAGTTCTGCCGATGAACACTGGTGCAGAAGCTGTTGAGACAGCTGTTAAGACTGCAAGAAGATGGGCATACGACAGAAAGGGCATTCCTGAGGGACAGGCGGAAATCATCGCATGTGAAGGTAACTTCCATGGCAGGACAATGACAGCGGTTTCCTTGTCATCCGACCAGGATAACAAACGAGGATTTGGGCCCATGCTGCCAGGTATCAAGGTGATTCCTTACGGGGACATCAACGCATTAAAAGAAGCCATCACACCCAATACAGCTGGATTTTTACTTGAACCAATCCAGGGGGAAGCTGGGATTATTATCCCGCCAGAGGGTTTCCTGAAAGAAGCATATGAGGTCTGCAAGGAAGAAAACATATTATTTATTGCAGATGAAATACAGGCTGGCCTTGGTCGGTCAGGAAAAATGTTTGCGTGTGACTGGGAAAACGTCCACCCGGATATGTATATTCTTGGAAAAGCACTTGGCGGCGGAGTGATGCCAATCTCATGTGTAGTTGCTGATGAAGATGTTTTAGGTGTATTCAACCCTGGTTCACACGGTTCAACGTTCGGTGGCAATCCGCTTGCCAGTGCTGTTGCAGTTGCCGCATTAGAAGTTATTGAAGATGATAAATTAGCAGACCGCTCTCTAGAACTCGGCAACTATTTTCAAAATAAACTAAAGGAAATTGATAATCCTGTCATTAAGGAAGTACGAGGAAAAGGTTTGTTTGTAGGGGTGGAATTAGAGCAACCCGCCCGCCCATTCTGTGAAAAGCTGAAAGCAGAGGGATTGCTCTGTAAAGAAACACATGATACCGTAATTCGTTTTGCACCGCCGCTTATCATAACACAGGAAGAGCTTGATTGGGCCATCGGTAAGATCCAACAGGTTTTATCTTCATAATAGGTTTGACTATAACGCTATTCCGAGGTGGATATAATGGGAACTACATCTGTGCTAGAAGAAAAGCATCTAACTGTACAGGAAGAGTCTTTGGAACTGTTTAATTCGACACAAACGATTATTCATGAGGCTTTGCATTATCTAGGTTATCCGGAGGAAATGTATGAGGTTTTGAAAGAGCCATTACGAATGCTTACCGTACGCATCCCTGTCAGAATGGATGATGGAAAAATCAAAGTGTTCACCGGTTATCGCTCCCAGCACAATGATGCAGTAGGCCCCACAAAAGGCGGCGTAAGATTTCATCCAGAAGTCAATGAAACAGATGTAAAAGCGTTATCCATGTGGATGAGTTTAAAATGCGGGATTGTCGATTTGCCTTATGGCGGTGGGAAAGGCGGAATTGCTTGCGATCCCAGGGAGATGTCTTTCCGTGAACTAGAAGGATTAAGCCGGGGTTATGTTCGCGCGATCAGTCAGGTTGTCGGTCCAACAAAAGATATACCAGCTCCAGATGTATTCACAAACCCGCAAATCATGGCTTGGATGATGGATGAATACAGTCGTATCCGTGAATTCGATTCCCCAGGGTTCATCACTGGAAAACCGGTTGTTCTTGGAGGTTCACACGGCCGAGAAACGGCTACAGCAAGAGGGGTAACAATATGTGTGGAAGAAGCAGCGAAAAAACGTGGAATTGAGTTAACCAATGCTCGGATCGTTATTCAGGGATTTGGAAATGCAGGGAGCTACCTAGCTAAATTCATGCATGATGCTGGTGCAAAAGTGGTCGGAATATCCGATGCTTATGGGGCACTTTATGATCAGGACGGACTGGATGTTGATTATCTACTCGATCGCCGTGACAGCTATGGAACGGTTACCAACTTATTCAATAACAGAATTACGAATGAGGAATTGCTAGAAAAGGAATGTGACATTCTCATCCCTGCTGCGATTGCCAATCAAATCACTAAAAAGAATGCGAAAAACATTAAAGCATCTATTGTAGTGGAGGCCGCAAACGGTCCAACAACATTGGAAGCGACCAAAATATTGACTAAACGTGGAATTTTACTTGTTCCCGATGTGCTCGCAAGCTCCGGTGGTGTGACCGTCTCCTACTTTGAATGGGTGCAGAACAACCAGGGTTATTATTGGGGCGAAGAAGAGATCTTAGCAAAATTACGTACTGTTCTAGTCGATTCATTCGAAAAAGTTTATACATCTGCTAGTCAGCACCAGGTAGATATGCGTCTAGCAGCCTATATTGTCGGCATCAGAAAAATGGCAGAGGCCTCCCGTTTTAGAGGATGGGTGTAAAGGAGCTTTAAAGTCCGAGTGAGAGTTTCCCCAAATTACAGAATAAATTCTTAAACAGGAAGGGTGAAATTATGAAGGAAGTCTTCCATACGATTTACAGTCCCAGCCATGGTACCGTGGAAAAAGTTTTCATTCAACCAGAGTCATACGTTTATGAATGGGAAAAATTGTTTTTGATCAGGAGTCATGAACAAAAGGAAAAGGAAGTGTGTATAGGAGTAAGCGGAACTGTCAGTTCTGTGGAAATTTCAGTGGGCCAAGAGGGAAGCCCTGATACACCTTTAGCTATCATTAAAGATGATTTGCAAATAACCGGTAGTGATTGATCTCCTTGTTGGTAGGGGAATGGAATTTATGCTCCCCCACCAACCTAATTATATAGAGAGACTCCATGTAAACAACTGAGGGTCCAACCAAATGCAAGGCCTCTGCACTTGGTTGGGCCCTCGCCATTCTCTTCCCCTCCACCATTTCAAGGCAATACAAATATTCTTAAAGCAGCTTATTATCCTTCGCTTCTTCCGCCATTTCTATCAAGTTATTAACCCCTTGCTGCAGGGTCGAAAAGCGATCATCTTTCACCTCGCCGATTTCCCATCGGTGATAGAGCTGCTGCATAATGCCCGCCAGCTTATAGAATCCGAATGTTAAATAGAAATCCATATTGGAGACATCCATGCCGGAAACTTTCGTATACCTCTCTAAAAATTCTCTTCGGCTGTAGAAGCCCGGCATACTGGTAATGGAAGAAATTCCAGTATAGGGGTCCCCCTCTCCGCTCCAATAGGCAAGCGTGGAACCAAGATCTGTCAGCGGATCGCCAATCGTAGCCATTTCCCAGTCAAAAACACCGATAATTTTACCGGGGTCATCCCGGTCGAACATCATATTGTTCAATTTAAAGTCATTGTGAATGACCGAAACCTTATTGTTTTCAGGGATATTATCGGCCAGCCACTTCTCCAAATCTTCCACGTTCCGAAGGCCGCTAGTTTTAGCCCGATCCAGTCTTTTTTTCCATCCGACTACCTGTCTCTCCACATAGCCATCTGGTTTCCCAAGGCTTTCTAAGCCAGCTTCCTTAACATCGATGTTCTGCAGCTGGGAAAGTGCTGCAATAATTGCTTCTGACATTTGTTTACCAACATCTGGATAATTGCCAAACTCCTCAGGGATTTCCCTATCCACTACCACGCCATCTTTCTTTTCCATAAGATAGAAATGCTTATCCATAATTTCATCGTCTTCACTGTAAATATACGGTTTCGGGGCATACGGATAGACAGGATGAATTTTTTCTAAAATCCGGTACTCCCGCTGCATATCATGCGCCTTCGGAGGAATGTAGCCAAATGGCGGCCTTCTGAGCACCGCTTTCCAATCCCCTATTTGTATCATATAGGTCAAATTGGAAAATCCTTCTGTGAATTTTTGAACCCTCATTTCCCGATCAGGTAAACCTTCTATATGTGCACGCAAGTATTTCTCCACGTTGGCCCAATCTATTGCATGCACTGTTTTTTCCCTTTTCATAGGCAAGTGACGTGCACCTCCATCTTTACTGGCTACCTACTACCCTAAGATTAAACTAGTAAGCTTTCCATTTTATTTATGAGTAAAAACTGGCTGGCGCTTTTCGATAAAGGCACGGACCCCTTCTTTCGCGTCATCGGTAACAAAAAGTTCATCAAATAATTGTTTTTCCAATCGCAATCCCTCTTCTAAAGGGAGATTGCTTCCCTTGTTGATCAGGTGCTTTATCCGGCTTAATGACTGCAGTGACTTTCCGGCAAATTTCCGGGCAAGTTCTTCCGCTTCCCTGCCGCCATTTCCTTTGCCAACGACTTGATCCACTATCCCTATCCTGTATGCTTCGACTGCCGTCAGTAATTCCCCTGTGAACATAATCTCCTTCGCTTTGGAAGCACCGATCAGTCTGGGAAGACGCTGTGTTCCACCCGCACCTGGAAGCAGACCAAGGTTCACTTCAGGCAGGCCCACCTTTATGTGATCCTCCGCAATCCGGATATCACATACCAATGCAAGCTCCAATCCTCCACCAAGTGTGAAACCATTCAGCAGGGCTATAGTCGGTTTCGGGATATTTTCAATCTTTGAAAATACCTCGTGGACATCTATTTCATCTTTTTGTTTACCTCTATCAGGAAACTCTTTTATATCCGCACCAGCCATGAATGCACGTTCCCCTGCCCCCCGCAAAATAATGGAGATGACTTCCCTGTCTTCTTTTAACTCATTGAATACTTCATCCAATTCCTTTGCCACTTTATTACTCAAAACATTCATTGGCGGATTATCGATCACGACGGTCGCAATTCCATTCTCTTTTGTCACAGACAGCAACTCTGCCATTTAACCACTCCTCAGGTCTGGAAAATTATTTTGAACGCAGCATTTAATTTTGAATATAAATTCAACCAAAAGGCATACGTTTTTAAGGCCAGTCTTACATGGAAGGTCCATCCTTTTCATGTCCCCCTTCCTCTAAGCTGACAGGAAAGAAGCCGGTCAGAATGTCATTCAATTTTCCGGCTTTTTAAGTATTCTCATAAGGTATTCGGATATGGAATCAGCGATTTCTTTTTGGTCTTTTTCCCCTTCGGATTTGTACCACTGGATGACCCAGTTCATCGCTCCCAAGATGATATTCCGGGCAATCTTAATGTCAACGTTGTCAAAATACCCTGAATCGATTCCTTCCAAAATTATTTCATCCAACCCTTCCGCATAAAGGGACCGCAGCTCTAGGATGGTATCTAGTTGTTCTCCCTCGAAGAACTGCTCTGGTTTCATCCCTGCCTCAAAGCCAAACCGCTCAGTTATTAGGTAATCTATATGGGCGGCCATAATTCTCCGTAATTTTTCCTCTGTGGCCGGAACTTCCATCTTAATCGCTTTCATATTTTCTATACTTCTTTCCAGAAGCATCTTATAACTTTGATACAGCAGATCCTGTTTATCTTTAAAATAATAATAAACAGATCCCTTGGTCATAAGGAGTTTAGCTGCAATATCCTCCATGGTAGTAGCATGGTAGCCTTTCTCGGCAATGATAGTAACAGCCGATTTCAGAATCTCCTCTTTCTTCTTCGCTGTTTTTTGTGCCCGCAACGACAATTTCCTCACTCCTTTGGCAAATTCAGACATATACTTATATTCATTCTAGCCGTTCATTATTTTATCGTCAATTTAACATTCAAAAGATTGTATCGAAAGGGAGCTAGTTAAGTAATTCAGGGAGGAATAATGATAGTTGCGGAATATACGTGATGATTAGCATGGTGATAATTAGAGCTCCTAGTATTGGGAATAAATACTTGAACGTTCGCTCAAACGGAAGGTCAGAAATTCGTGAGGCGACAAACAAATTAATCCCCATAGGAGGGGTCAACTGCCCCAAAGTTAAATTAATACTGGCAATAATGCCGAAATGAAGAGGATCTACACCTAAATGCAGAGCAATGGGAATGAGAATGGGAACAAAAATCATTAATGCGGAAACTGTCTCCATAAACATACCGACAATTAGTAAAAAAACACTTATGACTAATAGCATGATAAAAGGATTTGTTGTAATTCCTGCTATAAATTGGGAGAGTTGATTAGGGATCTGCTCCAGTGATAATATCCTCCCAAATAATGCTGCCACCCCGACCAGAATCATTATCCCTCCACTGACAGCTGAGGCATTCATGAAAATGGATGGAATATCTTTGAAGTTAATCTCTTTATGGATAAATAAGCTAACTAGTAAACTATAGAACACCGCAATAACCGCTGCCTCTGTGGGTGTGAAGACTCCTCCATAAATCCCTCCCAGAACCACTATAGGAGCTAATAAGGCAAACTTAGCTTCATTTAGTGATTTCACTACATCGTTGAAGGTCTTCTTTTCTGTACCTGTATAGTTCTCCTTTTTGCTGATGAAATAGTTTACAATAATTAGTGTCAACCCAATCATCATACCTGGGATAATACCTGCAATGAATAAGTCGCCAATAGAGACATTTGCTAACACGCCGTACAGAATGAATAGTATACTCGGTGGAATAATCGGTCCCATGGATCCTGCGCTTGCCACCAAAGAAGTGGAATACTCCTTGGAATAGCCTCTTTCTATCATATACGGAAGCATAATTCCCCCTATTACGGCTACAGTAGCGGGGCCTGATCCTGAGATTGCCGCAAATATAAAACTGGTAATAACCGTAATAATTCCCAGTCCTCCCGTGAAGGAACCAACCAGCGTCTCCACAAATTGAATGAGCCTTTTAGCTATTCCCCCTTTGCTCATAATATCACCGGCCAGGATAAATAAAGGAATTGCTATCAGCGGAAGTGAGTCACTTGCTGTGAAAGAAGCGGTAAGATACATATCAATAGTAGCCATATTGTTCACAAGCAGTACGGCAAGGCTTGAAATACCCAGGGCTATTGCTACCGGCATGTTTGTCGCAATAAGGAGAAAAAATAAGCCAAACAACATTAATAAAGTAAATAGCAACTAACTCACCTCGAATCTAACTTCCTGACTTAATATCTTTAAAGGCCAAGTATTCTGTCTGCAATAGTCTCATTGCCATTAGCGCATAACCAATTGGTATGGATAGATAGATCACACCAACCGGAATTCTCATTGCTGATGATAAATTTGTGCTATCCTGCAACATGCCAATACTGTATTGAAAACCCATAAATGCAATAAATAATGAAAAAAGAAACCAAAGCAGATTACCCAGGAACTTTAGGTGGGGACGAATTTTCTTCGGCCATACTAATATAAATGCTTCGATTCGAATGTGAGTTTTTTCCACAATTGCGTAGCTTGAAGAAATGAAGATAAACCAAATAAAGAGATACCGGGATAATTCAGAAGCAATACGAAAGGAATCGTTGAATATATACCTTGCTACAATTTCCATACCCATAACAATAGTGATAAGGGACAGTAACACGAAACATATATATCCTTCTATTGGTGTCTTCTTCCATACCTTCACCAAGGATTCACCTCCCTTAAGTAGTTGCCGAAAATCTCTTCACAGAGATTTTTATTTCGTCTCTGTGGAGAGATATTTCTAACGGCTTGCTACATAATTACTTATCCAGAGAATCCAATACTTTTTCGTAGGTTTCCACTCCAACCGAGTCAATATTTTTTTCAATAACAGGCTGTACTTCTTCAAAGAAGTGATGTCTCTGTTCGGTTGTCAATTCGATCACTTCAGTACCTTCTTCCTTCATCTTTTCAATCGCTTCTTTCTCTTCTTCCTCCACATAGTTAATGGACCACTCCAGCATTTCCTGTGCAGCTTCTTCAACAGCTTCCTGTAAATCAACTGGAAGGCTATTATAGAAATCGCCATTCATTGTCAGAATGTAAGGGACATAACTATGTGCTGTTACTGTTATATGTTGGCCCAACTCGTGATATTGATAATCATGCATTAATGGCAACGTTGTCATTAAACCGTCAATCGTTCCTTGCTGTAGGGCTGAATAAACTTCCGCTTGAGTAATAGGTGATGGGTTCCCCCCTAATTCTTCTACTAAATCCATATACATGGAGGATTGTGGTGTTCTTAATGTTAATCCATTAAGATCATTTGGTTCTTCAATTGGATGGGAATTGTTAAGCATTCCATAGAAACCAATATCGTAAGTTCCAAATATTTTTGTATTTGTTTCTTCTTCAAACTCAGTAAAAATGTCCTCAGCTACAGGGCTATCTACAAACTCATACAATTCATCACGATTCTCAAATAAAAAAGGTATATCAAAAATATTTAGTCCGTCTACGCTTGTTGCCTGGGCACCAACGAAGGAAGACATACCGAATATCTCAGCGTTTCCGTCAAATACTAGTTGTAAAGCTTCTTCATCCGAAGCCCCGAGAGTACCATTATAATAATTTTCAACTTCAATTCGGCCTTCTGTCTTCTCCTCCACTAATTCTTCAAACTTTTTCATGGTAATCGCTACAAAATTATCTTCACTAACAATGATAGGATTTCGGATGGTATATTCTGCATCTCCTGTAGCACTCGATTCCGTCTCCCCTTGACATGCGGCCAATAGCAAAATGATAAATATACTTAATATTGATAACTTCTGCACCCTCATTTATATCCCCCTTGTAAATAATCCTATTTATTCCTCATTTCAATTAGTTATTCACTTCCTCGTTTTAATGGTTATACTGTCTACTTTCTATAACCTCATAGGCCTGCTGTATTAAATGACGAGCACGCTGATGGAATTCCGCGAACCTCTCATCCTCTGTTTTTCCTATCTTCCAGCGATGATAGATTTGCTGCAGTGCCACGCCTAGCTTGAAATAATTCAGCGCTACATAGAAGGTAATATTCCTTATGTCCTTCTTCGTTTTTTCAGCATATCGCTGAATAAATTCCTCGCGGGATATAAAACCGTCCCGGGAAGCTGTGATGGAAGGCAGGCTGTCCTTAATGGAATCTGGATCATCTTTCTGTACCCAATAGACAAGTGCTCCGCCCAAATCAAACAACGGATCCCCAATGGTGGCCATCTCCCAGTCCAGAATGGCGTTAATCTCCGTCAAATCTTGACTAAGCAGCATATTGTTCAGTTTGTAATCATTGTGGATAACTCCGCTCCCAATTTCTTCTGGCACATGGTCTGAGAGCCACATGCTTACGTTGTCTACATAAGGAATGTCATCCGTTTTGACCTTTTCATAACGCTTGATCCAACCTTGTACCTGACGATTGATAAAGCCTTTCGGATAGCCGAATGACGAGAGTCCCGCCTGCTCGTAATCGATCGTGTGCAGATCTGCCAACCGGTCCACTACAGCGTAGGATAATTTCTGCAGCCGCTCCGTTGTAACTTCCATGTCCGGCGGGAATTCTTCATCCAAGACGATTCCCTTTTTACGCTCCATCACATAGAAAGGAACGCCGATTATCTCTACATCCTCACACATGACATAGGGTTCCGGTCCGTATGGGAAAAACGGGTGCAGTCTCTGGAGAAAACCTGATTCCCTCTTCATATCATGCGCTTTAGGAGGCAATGGGCCATTTGGAGGTCGGCGCATCACTGCCTCCCACTCCCCGCAGCGGAGGAAATAGGTCAAGTTGGACACACCGGTGGAGAATTGTTTTACTTCCAAAGGAAGATCAGGGAGTTTTCGGTAGGTTGCTTCGATATAGGACTTTACTGCTTCTCTGTCAAAATCTTCCCCAGTACGGACCTCGGACATTTCTGAACTTCCAGTACTCATGCAAAGTCACCCCCTTCATTTTCCACTATGATGTTCCATCGCCTTCCTTAAACGGTAGCGTTGTATTTTGCCGCTCTGTGTCTTCGGTAATTCCTTGATAAACTCCACTTCTCTTGGATACACATGTTTGGATAATTTTTCTTTCACATGCAGACTCAATTCATTTTTCAACGCTTCTGAGGCTTTATCTTTAAATTCATCTCTTAGTACAACAAATGCCTTAACGATTTCCCCTTTTACCTGGTCCGGTTTGCCAATCACTGCCACCTCTTCTACCGCCGGATGTTCCACTAGACTGCTTTCCACCTCAAACGGGCCAATTCGGTAGCCGGCACTGGAAATAATGTCATCTGACCGGCCTTGAAACCAGAAATATCCGTTCTCATCCTCTGATGCAAGGTCTCCGGACAGCATCCAGTCCCCTTTCATCTTCTCTTCCGTTTTTTTCGGGTTATTCCAGTACCCCAAGAAGAAGAACGGGAAGGCCTTTCGGTCAACGGCAATTTCGCCTGTTTCTCCTTGTTTTACCAAATTGCCCTCCGTATCCAGCAGCCCCACACGGTAACCTGGAGAAGGAAATCCCATGGAACCCGGCTTCACTTCCATGTCGGTGGAATTATAATTATTGATGATCATGCCAGTCTCCGTTGCGCCGTAATGGTCATATATTTCCCTGCCGAAATTCTTCTTGAAAAACCTCACTACTTCTGCGTTCAAAGGCTCCCCCGCACTGCTGAATTTCCGTACATTAATATCATAATTTTTCGCCACCTCCGGACCAGCGGCCATCATGGCGCGGTAGGCGGTCGGTGCGAAGGCGAAATTAGTAATCTGATAATCCTGCAGGAGCTGGTACGTCTTTTCCACTCTGAATTTCCCTTTATAGATCAGGACAGATGCCCCCATACTCAAAGGGGCAAAGGTGCATTGGATGAGTCCAAATGACCAGCCGAGATCAGCTCCGCCAAAGAGCCGGTCGCTCTCCGTTGTCCCCATCGCGTACCGCTGATAGGGATATATACTTACTAGTATCTTATGCCCCCAGACCGCTCCTTTCGGCAGACCAGTTGATCCGGAGGTATACTGGATGGCGGAAGGGTCCATCAGTTTCGTAGGTTCTGTCCTATGTTCTTTAGAGAAAGTGTCCAGAAATTCCCGGAAAGTCAAACCGCCGGGGAATACACCATCAATCAGGATAGTTTCTACAGAAGGTGAGTCACTATCTAATTTCTCTGCTTGTTCCTGATTTGTCACCAGCACTTTACAGGCACTGTCCTGAAGCCGGTGGGATAATGCACCGAAATTGAATGCAGTAAACAGAGGGACATAGATGGCACCGATTTTCCAGGCTGCCAGCACCGTCAGCAAAAGCTCCATGTCCTTGCCAAGCAGTCCTGCCACTCGATCGCCTTTCTCCACTCCATATGAACGGAGGAGATTGGCCATCTGATCTGACTTCTCTTTTAGTTTCCGGAACGTCCATGTCTCTTTTTTTCCAGTTTCATCCTCCCAGTAGACGGCAACGCGTTCCGGATCATCTGCCCAGCGGTCGCAGCACTCATGGGCCATATTGAATCTTTCTTCTGGATTCCAATCATATGTTTTTAACACTTCTTCCCAAGAAAAGTTCCTCACCAGATCCTGATAATTTTGCATCCAATGCCCCCTAATAGGATAGATTTTAGCTTATGTAGGAGAAGAAGCTGCGTTTCTTCTCCATTCTTTCATCCCGGTTATTCACCGAGAAAGACATCTCTTGTATGTTCGGTATCCAGGAATTCTTTTACTTTCTGGATCTTCCCGTTCTCCACCTCAAACAGGAAGTGATACAGGTTATTATAAATTTTGCCGTTGGTCATTTCGGCATAGGATTCCGTCTCCACTGCGACGCGGTTTCCCTCTGCCGTCCATGCCAGCGGTTTTAAGGAAATAGCTCCTTCCTTGGTCGCCGTGGCTAGTCCGGAGTTCATTTCCCTGAACTCTGCCATGGTCTTCTCCCCGGACACCCCTTCTATATTCCCCGCAACCCACCATGTTGCTGAATCAGACATATACGATAAGAATCGATCAATATTCCCTGTAGAGAAAACTTCCATGAATTCCTTGACCAATTGCTTATTTTTTTCTTCTTGGGTCAATTCATTTTCCTCCTTTTGGAGCATAATAAATAATTGGAATATTCCTAAAAATAAAGACGCACCTATTTACTTGAGGCCGTGAGATTCCGGTCCTATATCTTTTGCTTGGCTGCTTTTTTCTTAAAATACGGGATGACATCTTTAGCCATTCTCTCCATGGACTCACGAACCAGTTTATCCGACATGCCGCCTATCCGGTGCCAACAGCTGAGCTGTTTCAGGCCAAATGCCTCCTGCATGCCTTCAATTTCCTCAATTAATGCCTGTGGTCCATCGACATGGATGGTGCCAGCCTCACGCAGTTGGTCAAAGGTAATGCTGGACATTCCCTTGGCAACATCTTCAAACGCTTCATAAGATTTAGCAGCTTTCTTGCCGTCTCCTCCTGGGACTAGACTTGTGACCATATCAAAGTACCAGTCAAAATATTCCTTGGTCCGTTCATAGGCCACTTCGGCATTATCCGCCACATGCATTTGCAGATTGATAGGAAAGTCGATATCCTCCGGTTTCATGCCTTTTTGAATCAATACTTCTCGGGCATCTTTCAATTGGCCCTTCAGCTCATCCAAAGTGGATAAGGTCGGTGTTGCTGTCAGATTCAGCCCCATATTGGCAACCAGATCAAATGTCTGAGGGCTGATCGATGCTACATAAATTGGCGGTGGGGACTGAAGCGGTCTAGGCCTGAGTGTAACATTTTCCAATTGATAGAATTTGCCATCATATGAAAAATCCTCTTGGGTCCAGAGTCCGGTAATGATCTCCAATTCCTCTTTAAAACGGGCCCTTGTCTCTTCCATGCTCACACCCAGCTGCTTGAATTCCGTCGGCTGATACCCTCGCCCTACTCCAAACTGCAGGCGCCCACCGCTGATGATGTCAGCCATCGCGTAATCTTCAGCAATTCGAATCGGATTTCCGAGCGGCAATACGGAAATGAGGCTTCCTATTTTAATCTTTTTTGTCCGTTCGGCAATGGCTGCCATGGCGACTGCCGGGTTAGCCATCGATCCATAAGCGGTAGAGTGGTGTTCGGCAAGCCAGACCGCGTCAAAGCCCAATTCCTCTGCATACTCAATCTGTCCCAGCATTTCATCATAGGCACGCTTAAAGTCTCCATCAGGGGATTCCAATACATAAAAAACTCCAAATTCCATAATTACACGCTCCTCATTTTTATTGGATTTTTTATATTTCAGTAACTGTTCAGGAAGTTATTCATGGTGGAGACCTTCGTAAATTCATGAATTAATCCCCATTCCTAATTTTTTGAGAGTACCGCGGGAGGGCTGTTTACACTTCCAAATACTTTCCTTTAAAGAAGATGAGAGGTTTTTTATCAGGTGCAGTACTGCCGGAGAGGACCTCCCCAACGACAATGGTATGGTCGCCGCCATCGAATAGATTAGCCACCTTGCAATCCAGATATGCCAATGTATCCGGAAGAACGGGACTGCCTGAAGCATCCTCGTAATAACTCACCCCAGAAAATCGATCAATTCCGCTTGTCGCAAATTGCTTGGACAGAGCGATCTGGTCACTCGCTAGTATATTTACGACAAAGCCTTCAGTATTCATAAAATCTTGATAAGTACTAGATTTCTTGTCTATGCTAAAAAGCAGCAATTGTGGATCAAGTGACAATGAGCTGAAAGAATTTGCTGTAAACCCTATCGGATGCCCCTCTTTATTCTTGGTAGTTATGATGGTAACACCCGTTGTGAAGTTTCCGACCGTATTGCGAAATGCCCGTGCATCCAATACTTCACTCTCCAGTTTACTCATGTATGGATCCCCTTCCTTCAAAAATATTAACTCTTATCGATTGGCTGTTTCTCATACAGCTGAACCATATTATTGGATGGGTCATGAAAATAACAGGTATACCCGTGGCTCCCCATCTCGCGGACATCACTCACTTGAATACCATCTTGCTCCACTCGTTTTTTCATTGCTGCTATATTTTCCACTTCAAAGGTCACAACACCCCCGGCCTCCAATTTCTCCGGGACCTCTTCCGTGCCGCCAAGTGCAAATGTCACGTCACCAACCTTGAATTGCGCCCATTGATCTCGATCATTAAATTGAAGCTTCAACCCCATTACTTCCTGATAGAAGTCAATCGCCTCTTTCATGTCATTCGTTCGGTAATATACGTTCTTAATTCTTTGCAATGGCTGGTCACCTCAGTTCGAAATAATGGCCAAATCATCATTTCTTATTTAAACAACAGCTACTGACAGCGCTTACAATTAACACCTAAGAAACCATGATATTAATTTTATTTTCCCTCCTTTACCTGCACAGTTTGAACCCTTCAGCTTAAAAATTATTATACCTATACAAAATTTGAATGTAAAGTATTTTTTAGAATTTATTTATGATTCTAACAATTATGAACAGAATTGGCTCTTTTATTCATTTTCTCCCAGGGTCACCATACGCTCTTTATTAAATTATTTATCTCCTTCTCCAATTCCTGGGTTTCCATGACAAATTCGTTTTCCTCCCCACGAATATCTGTCAATACGTTCGCCACTAACTGTGGAAGGGTCTCTGCATCTATATTAAAATCCCGTAAACGATGGGGAATTTCCAGCCGCTTGATCAGACCGCTTATAATCTCTGGTGCCTGCTCGGCAATTTCCCTCATGTCTTTTCCCGGCTCCGAGAACCCTAATACTTCAGAGATAGCCGCCTGTTGTTCTATGGTCCGGGGAAGCAGAAACTTCATCACTTTTGGGAGCATAATCGCAGACGTCATCCCATGCGGTATATTATATAATGCTCCTAATTGATGTCCAATGCTGTGGGATAAACCGAGCTTAATATTGACGACCGAGAACAGGGAAAGCCATGCGCCTAACTGGCACTCCAGCCGGTACTCCATATTTTCAGGATGGTCATGGGAAAGAGGAAGATAATGATACAGTTTTTTTAAGGCCTGAAGGGCAAGTCCCGAATTTACTGGGTTGGGTGTTGGCGAATAAAGTGTTTCCACTGCATGGTCCACCGCGCGGATGCCTGTGGACAGCCATAGCCAGTCAGGCGTCTGCTTTGTAAACACGGGATCAAGAAAAACTTGTTGTGGTGTCATATGGGGATGGGAGAATTTATATTTTATCTGGTCTTTGCTGTTGGTGGCACCGGCTATACTTGTAAATTCAGCTGCAGATAGGGTTGTCGGAATCGCGAAATTGGGAACATACCTCCCCATTTTCGGCCGTTCTGTACGTAGCATCTCTGAGAATGGATACAATTCCTGTTCGGAGTCAATGCCTTCCGCTAAAGCCAGTGACAGGATTTTCCCTGCATCGATGGGACTGCCTCCCCCGCAGCTGATGATCACGTCTGGGCCAAAAGCGCGAATCTTTTGAATATCCCCCATCAATTGTTTCCCAGGTACATGCTGTTTCACGCTCATTTCATAGGTGGTAATCCCTTCAGCATGCAAGGATTGAATCATTTTCTGATATTCATCCACTTTCAACAGGCTGTTCGTCGTAACAATCAGAGCCCTTTTTCCGTTCAGCTTCCTAATTTCGGTGATCAATTGATCATTGACTATGTCTGCTCCATAATGAACACTTTCTACTGGAAGAAATTGATAAATCATTCTTCTACCACCCCTCGTTTTTTGAGTACAGAAAAGTACATGGTGTTTTGATATTATATCAACGTTAAATTATTGAATCAATAGTTTAAAATTAAAATATTTGTTATTTTTCAAATAATTAGTTGCCAAATTATTTGAAAGGTTGTATAATCATTTTCAGATAGTTGAAAACGCATTCAAAAAAAGGGGGAAATAATTGTGGGATACCAACCGGCAGTTAAAAAATTATTGGATCAGATCAATTCAGCGGATGGGAAGCCGATTCAGGAAATGACAGTCGAGGAAAACCGGGAAGGTCTGGCTGCTCTTTATGCAGATTTAGTGGGCGAACCTCAGGAAGTGGCAAAGGTTGAAAATACCAACATTCCAGCACATGACGGCGGGAAGGTCGGATTAAGGATCTACACCCCGGAAGGCAATGGCCCGTTCCCCGTATTGGTCTTCTACCATGGAGGCGGCTGGGTGCTTGGCGATTTAGATGTGGTTGATCCAATTATGCGGCAGATAACCAACGAGACTGCATCAATAGTTGTATCTGTTGATTATCGTCTGGCTCCGGAACACAAATTTCCTGTACCGGCAGAAGACTGTTATACCGCCACCAAGTGGGTAGCGGAAAATATCCAGAAACACAATGGTGACCCTAAGCGCCTTGCTGTCGCTGGTGACAGTGCGGGCGGAAATCTGGCTGCGGTGGTTCCATTAATGGCCAAAGACCGTGGCGGCCCTGCGATTTCCCTGCAAATTCTCCTTTATCCGGTGACAAACTTCGACACCACCACGACTTCCTACTTAGAAAATGGAAAAGGCAACTACCTGGAGACGGACGCAATGCACTGGTTCAATGATCAATATTTAAACAGCGAGGAAGATAAGAAGAACCCTTATACCGCCCCATTGCTCGCCAAAGACTTGTCTGGCCTGCCGCCTGCACTTATCTTCACAGCAGAATACGATGTTCTGCGGGATGAGGGGGAAGCGTATGCCCAACGTTTGAAAGAAGCAGGTGTATCGGTGGAACATACGAGATTTGATGGACAGATCCACGGTTTCTTCTGGATGCCAACCATTATGGACGATGCTCATAAGGCATTGGCCCAGATTAAAAAAGAAATGAAAAAGCAATTTTCCGCGACCGTATAAAGCTTGACGTAAGAAAGCTATATCTTTCATACAAAACAAACTGCAAAGCCCTAAACGACTCCCCTTATGAGTTGTTTAGGGCTTTGTTTCGTATGGGAATCATTGCAATTCTCTTTTCTGCAAACCTTCTGCCGCCTGTGCATACGAGCGGTATTTTCCATAGTGTAGTAGGTTCTTCGCTCGGGATTGCTGGATCCCTCCATCCAAACAAACACGGCCTACCGGAAAAGATAGGCCGTGTTTGTCCACATACTTATTTATTGTAAAGTTTACCCAGTATTTGTTCATTATGCTCCCCAAGACCGGGAGCTTTTGTGCGGATTTCAGCAGGGGTGCCTGACAGTTTAATTGGAAAACCAATCTGCTTCACCTTCCCCAATGCAGGGTGATCTAGTTCTTGAATCATTTCCCGGGCTTTAACCTGAGGATCAGAAGCTATTTCCTCTATGCTGAGGACGGGAGTTACACATGTCTCTGTACCGGAGAAAAGCTGCAGCCACTCGTCTCTGGTTTTCAGGGAAATGATCTGCTGGATTTCATATTTTAACCGATGCTGCTCGGCAACTGGGGCATCCAGTAAAGGAATAAAATCTTCCCTGCCTATCACTTCACAGAATTTCCTCCAAAATTTCTCTTCCAATGCTCCCACAGCAAGATATCCTTTATCTTTCGTTTCATAGACACTATAGCATGCTTTCCCCCCGCTTAATGCCAGTTCTCCCCTCTTTTCTTCCTTATTTGATGCAAAGTAATCCGGAAGAATCGTCTGCAGCCAGGAGATCGCCCCATCCATCATGGAGACATCGACAAACTGTCCTTTCCCGGTCTTTTGCTGTTCGATCACGGCTAATAAAATACCGACAGTGGCTGGAAGAGCCCCGCCTCCTATATCCGCAATTTGCGTCGCCGGCACGACTGGTCCCCTGTCGGATTCGCCCATCAGATACAGCAAACCTGCATAGCTTATATAATTGATATCATGGCCGGCCCTCAAGGCATACGGCCCTGTCTGGCCATAACCCGTTATGGCACAGTAAACAAGGGAAGGATTCACTTCCTTTAAAACCTCATAACCAAGCCCGAGCCGATCCATCACACCTGGACGAAAGGATTCAACAACCACATCCGCTTCTTCTGCAAGCTTCAGGAATTGTTCTTTCCCCTCCTTCGACTTAAGGTCAATGGAAACACTTTTCTTATTGCGGTTGATGGAATGGAAGAAAGCACTATCTTCATCCAGTTTTGGTTCCTCAGCCCTCGCATAATCTCCGTAAAGCGGCTCTTCCACTTTAATCACTTCTGCCCCAAAGTCGGCTAGAATCAAGGTGCAATAAGGGCCAGGCAATAATCGGGTAAGATCTAAAATACGTATGGATGTAAGTGGCATAGTCATCCTCCTCAGAGTGGAAAATTAAAATTCGGAATGATTCCTTAATCCAGCCGCTCAATGATCGTCGCGTTTGCCATCCCATGCCCCTCACACATAGTTTGCAATCCAAACCTTCCGCCAGTGCGCTCCAATTCACTCATCATGGTAAGCATAAGACGTCCGCCGCTCGCCCCCAATGGATGGCCAAGTGCAATCGCACCCCCATTTGGATTGAGTTTTGCCGGATCTGCCCCTGTTTCCCGCATCCATGCGATTGGGACGGAAGCAAATGCTTCATTTACTTCAAATATGTCGATATCATTTATGGAGAGGCCTGCTTTTTCAAGTGCCTTCTTCGTTGCTGGGATTGGGCCGGTAAGCATGAGTGTCGGGTCCGAGCCGACAACGGTCCGGGCAACAATTCGGAAACGCGGCTTTAACCCCAATTCCTCGGCTTTGTCCCTGGACATAATAAGAAGGGCTGAAGCTCCATCACTGATCTGCGATGAATTTCCGGCCGTGATTTTTCCACCTTCTTTAAAAACAGTGTTTAGCGATGCCAATTTTTCTAAATTAGTGTTCTTCCTGGGCCCTTCATCATGTCTGATAACCGTTGTGTTACCATCCGGCAATTGTACCTCCACAGGCATGATTTCCTTATCAAACCGGCCTTCTTCACTGGCCCGTACTGCCCGGCGGTGGCTCTCGAGAGATAATTCATCCATTTCTTCCCGAGAAATATTCCATTTATCAGCAATTAACTCCGCTGACAAGCCCTGATTGATTATTTCATACTTAGAGGTGAGGGCTCCGCTCAATTCAGTTCCTTGCATATTGGACATCATTGGGACCCTGGACATGCTTTCAATCCCGCCTGCTGCCACTACATCCATATCCCCGCTAATAATTGCCTGGGCTGCAAAATGAACAGCCTGCTGGCTTGATCCGCATTGGCGGTCAATGGTCGTCCCTGGCACATCCACCGGATAACCGGCAATGAGGGCTGCTTGCCTAGCAATGTCAAAAGCCTGTTCCGATACCTGGGTAACACAGCCAAAAATAACGTCTTCAATCAGTTCAGAAGGGATTCCTGTTCGCTTTACCAGCTCTGCCAGCGGTTTTGCTGCCAGCTCCTCTGCACGGATTCCGCTGAGAGCTCCATTATATTTTCCTACAGGCGTCCTTACACCTTCTACGATTACAGCTTCTCTCATATATATTTTCCTTTCTTCCTTCATATTGGAAAAGGTGGGTTTGTTCTTTTACAGCTCCATTCCCCGGGCAATGATTTCCCTCATAATTTCATTCGTACCTCCATAAATCGTTGCCACTGCGGAATCCCGATACCTTCTTGCAATCTCAAATTCTTCCATGTATCCATATCCACCATGCAGCTGCATACATTCCATTGCTGTCTTTCTGGCAAGCTCTGTCGTCCACCACTTGGCCATCGACACTTCACTGGTGATATCTCTTCCAGCCATATGTTCTTCAATTAACCGGTCGACGAAGCTTCTGCCCATCTCAAATTCTGTCCTTAATTCCGCTAGCTTGAACCGAGTATTTTGGTAGGAGGATATGCTTTTCCCGAAAGCTTTCCGCTGCTTTACATAGTCAACCGTCAATTCCAGCATTCTTTCTATAGAGGAGATACTCTGGATGGCGACAATCAGCCTTTCCTGCTGAAGCTTTTCCATTAAATAATAAAACCCCTTATTTTCTTCTCCAAGCAAATTTTCCGCCGGTACACGAACATTTTCGAAAATTAGTTCGGATGTGTCATTGGCATGATGGCCCATTTTCGATAATTTCTTCCCCTTCGTGAATCCAGGCATGCCGGTTTCTACTGCCAATAGGCTAATGGCTCTATGTTTTGGTGCCGCATTCCTATCTGTTTTACAAACGACCACCACGATATCGGCAGAATGCCCATTTGTGATAAACGTTTTCTCTCCGTTCAGAATGTAGGAATCTCCTTCTTTGACGGCGGTTGTTTGAATGCCTGCCAAATCCGATCCCGCTCCGGGTTCCGTCATTGCAATGGCACTGATCATTTCGCCGCTTACAGCCTTTGGCAGCCATTCTCTTTTTCGTTCTTCTTTTGCATAACTTTCTATATACGGGGTAGCTATATCATTATGAAGACTGACACCTGACGCTAAACCGGTACCTATTTTATCCAGTTCCTCAGCAAGGATGACGCAATAGCCGAAATCCGCTCCAAAGCCACCGTACCCCTCATCTGTCGAGGGACAAAGGTAACCGCGCTCCCCCATCTTTTTCCAGAACGCCCGCGGAATCTGCTTTTCTTCCTCCCATTTCTCATAAAATGGGGCTGCCTCCTTATCCAGGAACTTTTTCAGTGATTCACGGAACATCTCATGTTCTTGAGTTAGAAATAACCTTTTCATCACTGGCCTCCCTATTTAGGCTGCATCCGGACTGCGCCATCGAGACGGATGACTTCTCCATTCAACATCGGGTTCACTATAATACTTTCCGCCAGTTTGCCATATTCACTTGGTTTGCCTAATCTCTTAGGAAACGGTGTCATTTGTTCTAACGCGTGAATGGCCTTATCCGGCAGGCTTTGAAATAATGGGGTTTCAAACAAGCCTGGCGCGATTGTCATCACCCTGATTCCCAGGGAGGCAAGATCTCTTGCTATCGGCAGAGTCATACCTACAATTCCTCCTTTGGAAGCACTGTAGGCGGCCTGACCGATTTGTCCATCAAATGCGGCCACGGAAGCTGTGTTAATGATTACTCCTCGTTCCGAATCTTCGTTTGGCGTGTTTTCACTCATTATTTCTGCAGCCAACCGTATTACATTAAACGTCCCGGTGAGGTTGACATCAATCACTTTCTGGAAAGATTCCAGGGAATGTACCCCTTTTCTGCCGAATGTTTTAGCGGATGGCCCGATGCCTGCACAGTTGATCACCGTATTTATGTAGCCGAAACGGCGGACAGCCTGCCCCAAAGCTGCTTGCACACTTTCTTCATCAGATACATCGGTCTTTACATATAGCGCATTCTCCTCACCCAGCTCTTGCACCAGGTTCGCTCCCCGTTCTTCCTGCAAATCAAAAATAACAGCTTTCCCGCCTTGGGAGGTGATATTTCTGACACTTGCTTCTCCCAGCCCGGAAGCTCCTCCAGTGATAACGGCAATTACCTCTGTCATTTTCATCTCGCATTTCTCCCCTCTTTATATACAAATATAGATTCCGATGCGCAATCCTTAAGCCAGCGGGTAATCCGGACTCTCTTTTAACAGAGAGCCCGGACTCCCGGGATGCTATTCTGTCAATGTTCCTCCATCCACCGGGATTGTCTGGCCGGTAACATAATTGGAAAGCTCTGATGCAAGATATAAAGCAATGTTGGAGATATCCTGTGGTTCCCCCAATTTCCTCATTGGAATAGTCTTTAATATCTTGTTCAGCCACTTTTCATCTTCAAACTCTTTTTCGTTAATTTCTGTACTGATCAACCCTGGTGCAATAGAATTTACAATGATTCCATATCTTGCCCACTCGGACGCCAGGGATTTGGTCAGATGAATGACAGCTGCCTTGCTGGCTGTATAAGGGACAATTCGCTTATATGGTTTCAAACCGCCGACAGAGGAAATATTAATGATCTTCCCGCTCTCCTGATCAATCATCGCTTTGGCTGCTTCTTGGCAACTGAAAAACAGCCCCTTGATATTCACATCGAAAATAAAATCGAAATCTTCCTCTGTGACTTCCACAGCCGGTTTTGTTCGATTCACCCCAGCGTTATTTACTACGACGTCAATTCGCCCAAACCTATCTAATGTTTCCTTGTACATTTGTTTGATATCTTCCAGATTTGCCATATCACATGAGATAGGCAATGCTTCCACTTTATATTCCTCAGCAATATCTTCCGCCAGTCTGGCACAGGCTTCCTTGTTTCTACTTGCTATCACAAGATTTGCTCCCTGTCCGGCGAAATCACGGACCATCTGTGCGCCCAGCCCCCTGCTTCCGCCAGCAACCAAAATCACCTTCCCGGTAAGGTCCAATAAATTTCCCTTCATTAATCCCGCCTCCTGCCTGACTATGCGTTCACTTCTTCCATCTTCCGCTTGTACTCCTTAAAGATTCTCTTTGCCACTACCATGCGGTGTACTTCATCCGGACCATCGTAAATGTGGGCCGCCCGTGACTCCCGATAAAAAGATTCAAGCGGTGTATCTTTTGAATAGCCTAACGAACCATGTACCTGGATCGCACGATTAATCACATCATTAATAATTTTTGCCCCATGGAATTTAATAAGGGAAATTTCTTTTCTGGCATCTTCCCCCTGATCCATTTTCCAAGCTGCATGGAGGGTTAATAACCTGGCGGAGGCAATCTCTGCCGCAGAATCAGCAACGAAATTCTGGATCGATTGGAATTCAGCTAGTGGGGTGCCCCGTGTTTTCCGCTTCAGGGCATAATTCACCATTAAGTCAAAGCTTCGGTTCATGACACCCAGCCATCTCATCGCATGGGTGATCCTGCCAGGTCCCAGACGCATTTGCGCCAACTTGAACCCTTCTCCTGGGTTTCCAAGCATGCTGCTTTCGTGTACACGGCAATTATCGAACCGAAGTTCCCAATGTCCGCCCTCACTAAAATCGCCCATAACCTCAATGTCCCTCACCCGTTCAAGGCGAGGATGATCCATGTCTATAATGAACATGCTGGCCCGTTCATGCGGAGCGGCCTCCGGATCTGTAACGGCCATTACGATGACAAAGGAAGAAAGTCCAGCATTGCTGATAAACCACTTCTCTCCATTAAGTACATAGTAATCCCCTTCCTTTTTTGCGGTGGTCTGGATTCCTGTAGGATCTGCACCCGAGACCTCTTTTTCCGTTAAGGCAAAACAGGACCTAATATCGTCATTCACCAGCGGCTCTAAATATTTTTTCTTCTGGTCTTCGTTCGCAGCGTTCAACAAAATCTCCATATTTCCTGTGTCCGGAGCCGCTGTGCCAAAGACACGGGGACCAATAGGGCTGCTGCCAAGAATCTCATTCAACAGGCCGAGGAAAACTGCCCCAAGCCCCAAACCCCCGGCTTCCTCTGGTAAATGGGCCGCCCATAATCCCTGATCTTTCACTTTTTGCTGCAGCGGTTTTAAGATGTGAGACGGCAGTCCTTCCCCCGGGATAATATACTGCTCGGCGGGATATACTTCTTTTTCCATAAACTCTCTGGCTCTGGCAAGCAACTGTTCCTGTTCTTCTGACGGGCGAAAATTGAACATACTCATCAAACTCCTTTTTCATTCACTGTAGTGGATAGTACCCAAAGCTTTGTGGAGGCCGCCTAGGCTGCTTCCAAGAAATAGTACGTTCTATCACTTTAAGAAAACGATTACAATTTAACAGGAAGTTTTTCTATTGTATGTACGACGTGTTGTTAAAAATATTCTAACAGTTTTAATTTTAACTTTCAAGTCAAATTCTAAATATTTGAGTAATTTTTAGTTCGCTGACTCTTATTCCGGAATATTTATCGTCACATGATCTTCCCCCTACTTGTGATTTGAATCACATTTTTCAGCAGTGGGAAGGTGTATACTAGGGGAAAAGAAACTTCCCGAGGAGGATGAAAATGGAAAAAAGGGAATCAAACGGCATACATCCTTATATCCACTTTCACACCATCACCACCATGCCCTTTTCCTGGCATTGCAACTGAAAAGAATTGGAAGAAAAGCGAGCTGACAGTGGAAGAAATGAGAGACAGTCTGAAGTATTTCTGGGAGAAAGACGGCAATCAGCATTTCCGGGATGAAGAGGAGATCTTGTTGCCGGTATATGCTAAGTATCAGTCTAGTGAACAGCCTGAAATAGCCGAAATGCTGTTGGAGCATGTAACCATCCGATCCTATGTACAACAAATCATTACTTCCGATGAAAATTCGGTTTCCTTGATGAATCGTCTCGGACAATTATTGGATAGCCACATCAGGAAAGAGGAACGCATTATCTTCCCGATGATCGAAGATGAGTTACCGGAAAAGGAACTGCAGAAATTGAAACCGTACTTGCACGTCGATGAAATACCGCCACAAAAATAAATGGGCATAAGCCGGAGAAGTTTCTCCTCTGCACATGAACTTTTCGGGTTTTCTTTGCAGCTATTAGTGAAAAATAAATCATAGTAGACAAGTACATCGATCTAGAGGAGCTGACCATACAGTGAGTGATTTTTGCCCAAGCATATGGCCGGAAGAACCGGCACCTGGTACGGAGAGGAATTGTAATGACTGCGGCTTGGCCGAACATGGGACACGCATCATTTGGGGAGAAGGAAATCCGCAGGCTCCGATCATGGTCCTTCTCGACAATCCGGGTGCCCGGGAGGATCGCAGCGGCAGTCCATTTGTCTGTGGCACAAGACATACGTTGCAGGAGACCGTGGATTCTGTAGGACTGGAGATGGATGATTTATACGTAACCTATGTACTGAAACGAAAGCCGACACGTGCCTATGATAAACCAAGAACCAGGGTAATCTGCATGAGACACTTGGATCAGCAGTTGGAGAAACATAAGCCTGACTATATCGTCTGTCTGGGAAATGTAGCTGCCCAATCTTTCTTCGAAGACGAAGAAGTACAGGTGAAGACATTACGGGGGGAGTGCCATGAGGTAAGAGGCATCAAAACAACAGCCGCCTATCATCCTTTGGCTGTAAGAAGACGGCCGAACCTATTACGGTTGTTCAAAGAAGATTGGCAGTATGTAGCAGACCAGTTCTTCAGAAGTCGGAGCACCTGAGGAACTGGTCATTTATATAGGATCATTTACTTCTGCAGAGTGTCTGAGCATTACATTGATTCAGGCGCTCCTGTACACTTTCTGGCAATTGGCGGTAGAATAAACCTTTATATTTGAGGTCGAGCAGTGCTGCAATGCCTGCTAAAATAGTGACTGATAGGATGTAGCACTTATTGTTTTTCATCGTTTGATCCTCCAGAAAAAGTATAGCTTTTACAAACCCTCTAATGCGTGGGAAAAATCGTCACCTATTCCCTGGACACCCCAGATGAATAGATCTCCTTATGGATGACTTCCCTAAGGCAGTTTGCTTAACATGAGATATGCATGCAAAGGAAATTTAATTATGACAAAAATAAAAAGCTACCACAAGGCAGCTTAGACTTGTGATAGTTCATTATTCATAGTGGCTTATATGTTTCCAAGATTTTAAAATTCCGATCGGAAAGTATCTCCAGGTTCAAACGGCAATGCTTTGGACAGCGCACCAGCTAAAATAATTTCGCCGGGGTTTATAAAAAATCTTAAGCTCCGACTTCATTTGCTGGCGAAGCAGCCGCTTCCATTGGGTAGCCCCATCCCCGCTGAGCCATGAGCCGCATCAATGAATTCTCCAGTCCTTTATTCGGCTAGCAATGATTTCACTTGCTAACATCACACATGAAATTAACTTGTGGCCGTTACAGCCTTTTCCAGTTTACGATATTTTCCCTTGGAGAATATTAACGGCTCGCCATCTTCCAAGTTAATATCTGTTACCTGACCAATAAACAGAGAATGGTCCCCTTCGATATATTCAGATTTAACATTGCAGGCAACCTGTGCAATGGCGCCAGGTACAACTGGTTTTCCATCCAAATAATTGAACGGAACTTCTTCATCTGTTTCCACCTGGCCGGCAAAAATCATGGATAATTCTTGTTGATCTTCTGACAGTATATTGACCGAGAACTGACCACTTTCCTGGATTTTTTTCAGCATATGTGCATCTTCTTTCAAGGAAATTACGATCAAGTTTGGATCCAAAGATTGTGACATGAAAGCATTTGCCGTCATTCCATGTATATTTCCAGCGTTTTCTGTAGCAATTACGGTAACACCCGTTGCAAAACTCCCCATTGCATTTCTAAACTTACGACCATCCATCATTAAATCCCCCTTTGCTATTCTAAACATTCGATGTTGGCAGGATGAAGGGTAAAATAGAAGCGCCCAAAAATTAGGTGACTTTCACTCCCTCTGGAGCCAGGTGATGAACAGCCTAATTGAGCGCCAATTTATTCAGGTTTAAACTAACTCGTTATTTTTCATCCATTTTTTGTTAATTGCTGTTGTTTCCACAAATGATTCTGGAACATCCGGTCCCCACCATAGGCGGCCATTGCTTTCATATGCTTCCTGTGTCCATCCAACCGGTTCCTGATCAAGATCACGTTTATAGTCATCGGAATAAATTTCAATTCGATGTCCATCCGGATCTTTGATATACAGGAAGAAAGCATTACTTACACCGTGACGGCCAGGGCCATACTCCACGGAAGCACGATAGCCAGCATCTGCAAGTAAATCCGCTGTTCGGATGACACCTTGTACGCCATCAACAATGTATGCTACATGGTGCAAGGCAGCGTATTCTTTATGCACTAATGCAATGTCATGTGTATTTGTTTCTCTTCTGATCCATGCGGCAAATTTGTCGTTTCCATCTTTACTTTCCACATATTCGGAAATGCTGAAATCAAAATTCTTCCAGTAATCCCATTCTTTGTTGACACTTGGTACACGAAGGTTCATATGGTCAATGCGAAGTGGAGGAATTCCATTTTGCAAGTGCGTTCTTCTCATCGGAAGAATGACATGGTTATTCTCTCCATGGTACACATTGATTTGTGGAGAATGATGATAAAATGCAACAGGATGTCCGCTTGGCGTTGCAACTTTAAGCACTCTTCCATGGTCTTTGTCCTCAGTTTCTTGTACTTCTACCCCAAGTTCTTCATTTTTTGCTTTGATCTCATCCAGTGCTTCTTCGCTGGAAACCCGAAGACCAAAATGATCTAAACATACATTGTCTTTATCTTCATTTAGAATTAAAGAATATTGGTCAAATTCTTCTTCGGCACGTAAATATGCTTTATTTCCCTCTTGTTTTGTTTTGATGAACCCAAGTACTTTTTCATAAAAATCAAGTGATTTCTCTAAATCTGATACATTTAGTTGTGCATAGCCTAAGCGATAAATCATCTTTCTTCACCATCCAGTATGTTTTTGTTTTTTTGAGACGCAGTTATTTAATAAATCAAACGTGCTGCAGCATGAAGTCAGTCAATACTGTGTTGAACTCTTCCACCTGTTCCCACTGCGGCCAATGTCCTGCATCATTAATTACTTTTAATTCAGCACCGGGAATCATTTCCTTAATTGGTTCTGCCTGTTCTACCGTGGAAGTTGGATCATGGTCGGTCCAAACGAGTAATGTAGGAACATCTATCTTTTGGCACCATTCGGGTTTCCAAATATATTTTTGCCTTGGTTCCATTTCCTGCAAATGAACGATATTGTAAACAGCTTTTTGGTAGGATGGCTGTGAGTAAATTTGATAACGATTATAGACAAGCTCGTCCGTTACCACCGATTTATCATACATGAGCCATTCCAAACGTTTTTTAACATTTTCATAGTTAGCGTTTACAACTGCGTTAACTGTTGATTCCTTCAAACCTGCCATAACTTTTGGATCGCTGTTGACGTTTCCTGGTGTGTTTAACACTAAAGCTTTTGCATAGCCAGGATGATGTGCAGCAAACCAGGCCGCTACCCATCCACCTAGAGATTCACCAGAAATATATGCTTGAGATAAATTCATTGCTTTCATAAAGTCCAGCAAGTGATCGCTATAAGAATCGATTCCATACGGCTTGTCCGGTTTATCCGTATACCCATGACCAAGCATGTCAATCACAAGAACACGGAAATGCTTGCTTAAGCCTTGCATGTTCTTTGCATAAGCTTCAATATGGCCGCCAGTGCCATGAAGAAGGATTAGTGGTTCGCCTTCCCCTGCTTCTAGTACTCTCGTCTTTACTCCGTTCGCATCCACATAATAAAGTTTAAATTCCAGATCTGCTAGTTCATTCCATATTGTCAATTCATATCACTCCGTTTAGTAAATTTTAATTGTTTATCTGATTAATTGGTTGGTAGATAAGGCTTTTAGCTTATCCTCGAACTCCGCTATCAAACCCAAATAATTCTTTCCCATATGCCTGTACAGAATCCTCATACAGTGACGTTTTGTGAGTGGCTACGGATAATATGTCACGGAAGAACAATTCGATTGGTCCCCCTTTATACAAGCCAGCACCGCCTAGTGTCAGCAATACCCTCATGGCTATTTCCGTACAGAGTTTTGTTACCTTGGTACGGATAGCAAAGAACTCTGCATTAGGTGTCGGATTAGGATTGCCTTTTGAATTTTCCAGTTTCGTAATATATTGATCCATTAATGCTTCTGCAGCATGAAAGTCTGTGGTTATTTCCGCCATTACACGCTGGCTTCTTGGGGATTCACTTTCCAATAGACCGTTATCCATCAAGCGTCTGCGTTTTTCTGTTGCGCTCTTAAACTCATCGATAATCCGTTTGGTTCCGCCAAGCGCCATGTATGGGAATCCCATGTAGAACGCAGGAAAGTATGGAATATCATAAAATGGATAATCTGTATCATAATCATCTTCAGGTGGACGGCCAACCTCTTCCAATCGGGAAACTGGCAAAACTCTTTCTTTTGGTACATACACATTATCAGCGATAATCTGGTTGCTTCCTGTTCCACGAAGGCCGAACGTATCCCAGTTTTCAACAATGGTGAGTTCAGACGTTTTCAAAATTGGCAGGCAAACTTCCGGTTCATCCATACCAGGCAATTGCATATTTACACCAACACCGATCCAATCGCTATAGTTTACTCCACTTGCAAAATTCCACTTTCCGCTAATGCGGTACCCATCGCCATCCTCTTCATACGTACCAATCGCAGCAAAGATGTCACTGATTAATCCACCCTGATTTACAATTTCGTCTCTTGCATTTTTAGGCAAATAAGCCGGAAGTGTATTGTGCAGCGGATATAGGAATGTCAGCCATGAAGCTGAAACGTTATAGTAGGCGACGGTACGAACAATTTCGCCAAACGTTCGCAGATCAACCTGTGGTCCACCATATTCTTTCGGTAACATCATTTTGGAAATAGAAGAATCTCTCATTAATTGAGCAACGTTTGGAGAAATGGTTGCATTTTTTTCTGCATCGCGTGCTTCTTTTTCTGCCAATTGTCCAATCTCTTTTGCTTCATCAAATAATTGTTCTATTACCTGTTCCTGAGTTAGCTCTTTTGTTGTCATATAAACGCTCCTTTTTTATTAATAATTGTTTGCATGTTCCGACTCTTGGTATCGCTTACATTCATAAGTATAAGGAATTTTAAAAATAATAACTAGAACAAAAACTGTTGTATATCCACAAGATTAAGCAAAAGTTGTCCATAAAGTTCCTCAACACCTTACTAAGTTACTAAGATCCGCTGTCTGGTTACCTGGTTCCTGGGTGAGGAAGCTCTTGCTAGTGGCCAGATACATGAAAGGCAAAGGCATTCCTGAATGGACTTTGTACAGGACTAAAAATCTTCGGACGCTACGCAGATAAAAAATAAGCCATTATCATAACCTTTAATGATAATGGCTTAACGAAACATCTATTCAATTATTTTTCAAAGTCCCACTCACCTAGGGCAATAAGAGATTGCAAAAGCAACAATAGTTCATGCATCACATTCGCATTTCGCAAATCTACTTCCAATATATCTTCCAATTTGCGTATACGATGTCTCAGCCCGCCCATGGATAAGGCCAGGTCGTTCATCGTTTTTTCCAACTTGCCACCATTCAGAAGGTAAAGGTATAGAGTTCTTATGAGTTCTTTTTCGTTTTTCTCCTCAAACACAGGACCAAGTTTTTCTTCTGCTAATAGTTTGATTGCTTGTTTATTTCCTGAATTGATCAATATTCCCAAAATACCAAGATCCCTAAAAAAAGTGATTTCACCACCCGTTGTCAAACCGATACAGACGGTTGCTTCTTCCACATATTTGTTTATCTGTTCGATATCATCGGCCACTGTACTGATACCAAAGGAAAAAGTAAAATTCTTGTACTTTTTCTTAAGTAAGGCATGTAAACCCGTTATTATTTTTTGTTTATCTTGTGTCTTTTTCTTGTCAATGGTATTGCAAATAATTAGCTTTCTCTCGTAGTGGCCGGCAAGTATAGGCTCCTGATGGCTATTAAAATAACGGATAATCGATTCATATATATCTTCACCTAACTGAAATTCTTCCTCCATCGAGTCAAGATTCGTCTCATAGTCAATAACCATGATATAGTACGGATTGCTTAAATCCATCCCCGTATAATTTCCTCTTTTTATAATTTCATTTTTTGGCAGCCGGCCAGCTATCATTCGTTCTAAAAAATTGCCTTTCATTCGTTCCATCGATTCGAATTCCGTTTTTTCATTTAGCATAACGAGGGAAATCGCATTACTGAAACGGTCCAAAAACAGATAATCTTTTTCAAAATTTTGATCGGTCTCCCCCTTGTAAACAAAGGAACAAAAACCTACGATACGTTTTTGAACAATCAGCGGGGTGAATAATCGAGTCTGAATGTCCGTTCTAATAATTTCCCCTTTCGATGGATATGGCTGTTTTGCAAAAAGGTAAGTAGAATCCCCTGAATTCGCTTTCAAATCATCCTGCAACTGATGGTATTGCTCTTCTGTTAAACCAGAATGAGCGATATATTCTTTTTCTGCGGATTCAATAATGATGGGTGTTTGTATCATATCAGATGCCTTATTGACCAGCTTTTTCAAATCACTGCCATTGATAATCTCATCTGTCAACTCTTTCTGAAAATCAGCCAGTTCTTGCAGAAACTTCCGTTGATCAAGCAGTTGCTCATACGTATAGCTTAATTCATTGATAATTGTTTCCTCTTCAAAAAGTTCCACACCTTCTTCATTTTCTTTCTCCCATTCTTCTTTGGTTTTTAACTCCCAGCTGCATTTCTCGTGTCCACAGCCGACACAAGTTATTTCTTTCGCTAGAATGGGTTTATGGAAAATCGTGGACATATAACCACTGCTATAACCAGCAAGCGTATGGCAAACAGGAGTTTCGGAGACTCCTTGTACCTTCAGATACTCTCGTGCTTCATAACTTTCCAGCCAAGAACCCTCACTAAAAATCGATAGTAAGTTGCCATCTTCATCAAACTCCGCCCTGCTTTCATGCTCAATTCCTCTAATATGCCCACTATTTATGTGAAGTCGAGGCCCATAACGTATATACGCTTCTTTTGGAAAGTCTTGTTCTAATGCTTCTTTGCCGTCATGAACGCCCATTTCCCAGCCATAGTGAAATAAAAAACTTTTTACACGCTTTTCTCCAATATTTTTTTTCAATTGTTGGAATAAAATACCGAAAATGGAGGGATTTATCGTAATTTTCCTGTTATTTTCGTCTGAGCTGATCCGATAGCTGTCTTTTGGAACATGAATATACATAGTGTCATCCCCCTTCGAAAACTATGTTTGCTATTTCATTTTTTTAGTTATGATATATTTTATACTACTATCAGCGGTCATTAAAGCCCTTTCAAAAATCTAGTTAATAGAGTTGACAAAGTATATCTTGTTCCATATACTTTGTTTTATCGAAAAATTTACGTAATTTTGAAAGGAATTTGGTAAGTTTGGAATGGTTCTAAACTTCCTTTCTGCTAGAAAAAGGAGGGGTACGAGAATCAAACAAGAGCAGATTATCCAATCATTTTTTGAAAGCGCTCGCACAAAAAAGGAGGTTAAAAACATTGGCATTTTATAAAAGAAAACATGGAGAAGAACAGCCTAGTTGGAATCTAGGCTCCTATCAATTAAGACTTCCATTCATCCATTATAAGCTCGAGACGCCAGAACTGCTCCAAGGTGTCGTTTTATTCACTGCTGGTTTAGGAATGATTGAGGTCATGACGAGTGCAATGGGCATTTCCTATGAAGCAGCTTTAACTATAACTATATTAAATCAGTTTTTAATGCTGTTGCCATCTACATTGGGAGTGCCTTTTGTATCTGGATTCATCACCGCATTAATTCCTCTGATCATCTTGTTTCTGGGAAATTACTCCCCAGGTCCAGAGGCCGTTCAAGCAGTTATTGCCATCCAGCTCGTATTAGCGTTCCTATTCTTGATTTTTGGCATTTCGGGTCTGGGAGAAAAAATAGTTGTCAATCTACCACGATCCCTAAAAGGAGGAATCTTGATTGGGGCCGGAATTGCTGCGATTATGACGGAAATTCAACCTGGAGGACGTTTAGCGGAAACACCGATTGCCATTACGGTCGGAGGATTGCTATGTTTGATTACCATGTTTTCCATATCCTTTAAAAAGCTATCCCTACAAAACAGATGGGTCCGCTTTTTTGCAGGGTTCGGCATTATGCCGGCAATCATTGTTGCAATCATTGTCGGTTGGGCTGTAGGTGAATATCCTACCCCTAATATCGAATGGGGAATCACGGTGCCCGCGATTTCGGAAGTTTGGCAGTTGACTCCGTTCAGCATTGGATTTCCCAGTATTGATTTGCTGATTGCGGCTGTTCCTACTGCAGTACTGGCTTATGTTATCGCTTACGGTGACATCATTGTTGGTGATCAAATGATCAAGCGGGCAAGAGAATCCAGAAACGATGAAAAAATCACGTACAGTTTTAGCAAATTGCATATTTTGACTTTTGTTCGAAACTTGTTGAATGCACTTTTTGCCCCGCACCCAGGAATGGCCGGTCCAATTTACACAGCTGGTACGGCTTCCGTCACGGAGCGTTACAAATTTGGCAGAAAAGCGATGGATTCTATATACTCTGGAACAAACACCATGCTGATCGCGTTTTCCATAGGAATATTCATTCTTCCATTGGTTACGTTTTTCCAACCTTTCTTACCAATTGCCTTGTCTATCACGTTAATCCTTACGGGCTATTTATGTATTACAATTGGAATGCAACAGGTAAAAACGGAAATAGAAATGGGGGTAGCTGGTGTGATGGCAATTGTGCTTGCCATTTACGGAGCAGCACCTGCATTAATCGTAGGAATTGTACTATATTTCACGATTGAACATAGCGGTGCAAAAAAGAAACGAGAGCAAACCAAGAAAGAGAACATAGAAGAAGACAATGTCGGTTAATTCACACCATGAATGAGAGTGTGATGAGGCTATTGAGTTTCCTCTTGTTAAACAAATGTCAACAGTAAAAGCGCTGTATCATATTTTCTGATACAGCGCTTTTTGTATGAAATGCTAAGGTTGTACAGTTTCCCTATTCCAACGCAATACAGATATTTTTTGCTTCGGTAAAGAATTCCATGCTGTGATGTCCGCCTTCACGTCCTACTCCGCTTTGTTGATACCTCGCCTGGATGAGAACCTATTAAGAATTCTTTTTGGTAATATTGCCTTCTTCTTTTGCTGCATCGACTTTAACTGCATCTGAGGCAATGTCATTTACCTTATCGATTGGTTCTTTCACATCATCCAAGATGTCGTTTGTTGATCTTTTAAATTCAGATAAAGTTTGCCCAACCGCTTTTCCTAATTGCGGAAGTTTAGATGGCCCAAAGATAATTAAGGCAATAAGTAAAATTAAAATAAGCCCTGGAATACCAATATTCATCATAAACCTGTTTCCTCCCTGTTTATATAATAGAGGATTATCAACTCTATATATATTTTTTATTAAACTAATGAACCTGTACCTTCTTTAAGGTATTTAATCATACCTTCTGCTGCACGATAAGTTAAAGCACCAGCGGTTGTTGTTGGGTTAGAAACACCGAAATGAGGGAATGCAGAGGAACCGCAGACAAATAAGTTATGTGCTTCCCACATTTGAAGATAATTATTAACAGCACTGGTCTTAGGGTCATCTCCCATTATAGCTCCGCCTCCATTATGCTGGAAGGTGATGTTGCCATGGAAGTGTTCAGGCATTGGCGTGGTAGTAATATGATCAGCACCTAACTTTTCCATAATTTCCGCACACTTTTTGACCGTGAATTCGTGTATATTGCGTTCATTATCGATATAATCATAAGTCATACGAATTAGCGGATCACCTAAGTCGTCTTTATAATTAGGGTCTAAATCTAAATAGTTATCTTTAGAAGGCATAACAGCTCGCTGACTTGAAATCATTAAATGACGATTATGATAATAAAGAGACTTTTCTTTAAATTCCTTTCCCCAAGTGGGTGTACCAGCTGGTACCATATTTGAATCAATTGGACCGGTAAAAGGTACTCGCATTTCTATTTGGCCACCATGGATAAAGTCTAAATCAGAATGGTCAAATAAATCCCCTGTAAAGTCAGTTATCGTTTCCCCTAAACAACCTGTATTTGCGTAATTATTAAATTTTTTATTATCAAAAAACCCTATTGCAGCGCCAGATGTGTGATGGTCAGTAAAGTTTCTCCCAATAACACCCTCTCCAGTATCTGGGTTATATGGCTTTCCAATTTCAGATAATAATAATAAACGAACATTATTAAATACAAAACTTGTGAGTGCAACGATATCAGCTGGTTGCTCAAATTCTTCACCTGTTCTCGTATCAACATATAGAACACCTGTCGCTTTGCTTCCATCGTATAACACTCGAACAACACGTGCATTGTTGCGAAGCTCAAAATTACCTGTATTTTGAGCAGTTGGGATCACTGTTACAATAGGATCTGCTTTTGCTCCATATTCACACACATTGTAAACACAAAAACCACAATATTGACATGCGTTAATGGTTTCGCCATCAGGGTTTGTATATGATTCAGAAAGTGTACCAGAAGGAGTAACAAAGGGCTTGTACCCAAGATCTGCTGTTACCTTGTGGAACATACGCATCGATTCCGTCTTTTTTAAAGGCGGTGTTGGATAAGGATTAGAGCGTTCCGGATAATTAGGATCAGGTTCTCCTGAAACACCTAAAGTTTTTTCAAATTTATCGAAATATGGTTCTAGTTCATTGTAAGTAATGCCCCAATCTTGAATCGTCATATTGTCAGGGATCTTGTTCTCTCCATATCTTTCAATGGTTTTTGACTTAATCTCAAAATCATACGGATAATAACGATGTGTTTGTGCTCCCCAATGGGAACCACCGCCTCCTGTACCTTCTCCATTACGAATCATGGATTTATTTCGCAAAGGAGAAGCTTCTTCTTCGGAATGATGGCGGAGTGTATATGTCTCATCATTTAGTTTCTTTTCGATTTCACCTCTTTTTTGGTATCGAAGTTCATCGTGTGACATTAAATAATCTTCTCTTGTTTTGGAAGGTCCTTTTTCAAGGCCAACCACACTATAACCAGCTTTGGTAAGCTCCGCTGCGACAATGCCCCCCATCCATCCTACACCAACTGTTACAACATCTACTTTAGGTAACTTTTTAGCCATAATTTGCCTCCCATAATAATCATTTAATGCATGTCACTTAAACTCATTTGTCTTTTTTTAACAAACTCACTGGACTCCACAACATCTATATGGGACATGTGAACACCTGGGTACTCTTTCATCTTCCAGCCTTCCATGTTTTTGTTCCCGCCGTATAAAGGGTCAGAATAACACCCTTCTATCGTTAAATTCCTTAGCAAAGTAAAGAAAACAACTGGTGAAACTAATGCCAATTTAATGTTACCGCTTTCAAATCCTTGTAAAATAGCAATTTGCTCTTCTTCTTTTAAAGAACCGAAAACTTCCTTGTGTTTTTCACGACTTACTTCATTTAATTTTCGAACACCTTCTAGCATAATATCACCGCGAGTTAATGGTGTATCACCTTCTTGGAAAGGTTTAACCATGTAATCTTCTGAGTTTTTGCCCCATGGGCCGGCTAATTGCTTGTCAATATAGTATGGAACACCAAGTCCAATCGCACCAGGCCCATTTTCATCTTCCGGGTAAATTATCTCAGTTGCAGCTGTTAATACTTCAAAGTCCTCTTTTCTAGTAAAAAATTGCAATGCTTCTGTATAATTCGGTACCTTTCTTTCAACTTCTTTCACTACTTCTTTCTCCTTTACTCCACCAATAAACGCACCGCCAAATAAGCTGCCAACAGCAAGCCCCCCAACAGTTAGACCTGTACTCTTTAAAAATTTACGCCTAGAAACTTCTTTTTCTTCAGACATACTATTATCCCCCTTGCCCTCAAAAAGTTGGATTCCTGATAAGTCTATTTACCTAAATATATATTTGCGATTTGTAAAAATAATACAACCATTTAAAATTTCGTTCATCAAAATTTGTAACCATCTTGTTTGATGGTTGATCAAATCTCTATATTATTAAGAGATAAAAATCCATCCAATTATTATAGAGCGTCCAATCCTAATACTTTAAAAGCTGAGTAAACAAAAAAAGAAGAAGTTCACTTTATTCATGAACTTCTTTCTATTTTAATAATCGTTTGGGCATTTCTATATCTATTGGCCAGTTGTTGTAACTTCTTAACACAGTTTTATAGTTTTCGCTTGATAGAATTGAACACTTTTCTATCACTGAATCCCTCCATCCATTTATAATTAATAGTCTGGTAACGACTGGTATGGAGAGATAAGGAGCAGGTAAAGAAGTTGGGGAATACCTTGTGTTAGTATGTAAAGGAGTTGCAGTTACAAAGCCTATTAAAATGTTAAAAGCGCTGTATCATATTTTCTGATACAGCGCTTTTGTATGAAAGCTAAAGAATTGGTTTTACGTTTCCCTATTCCAACGCAATACAGATATTCTTTGCTTCGGTGAAGAATTCCATGCTGTGGTGTCCGCCTTCACGTCCTACTCCGCTCTGGTTGAACCCGCCGAATGGAGCGCGCAGGTCGCGGACGAACCAGCAGTTCACCCAGATCGTGCCGGCACGCACATGATGGGATACCCGGTGTGCCCGCTGCAAATTGTCGGTCCAGACGACACCATTCAGCCCGTAATCCGTATCATTGGCGATTTCCAATGCCTCTTCTTCGGTCTCGAAAGGAATTAGCGTGACAACCGGCCCGAAAATTTCTTCCTGGCTGATTCGCGCTTTTGGATCCTCTTGGATATAGATGGTCGGCTCGAGGTAATACCCGTTCTTTAGGTGCTCGGGAAGTTCCGGCCGCTTGCCGCCATGGACAAGGGTGGCTCCTTCCTCCTCGGCAACCTTCAGGTAGCTGGTGACTTTTTCGTAATGCTCTTTACTGACAAGCGGCCCCATGTTCGTCCCGCTATCCTGCGGGTCCCCGACTTTGAAAGAGGCAGCCGCTTCCCTGAACCGTTCGACAAACTCATCGAATATCGACCGCTGTACGAGAATCCTCGACCCGGCCAGGCATACTTGGCCGGAGTTCATGAAGGCCGCCTGGAGGGAGGTCGGAATGGCTTTATCAAGATTCGCGTCCTCGAAAATGATATTGGCTGCCTTCCCTCCCAATTCAAAGGACACTTTTTTCAGGGAGTCGGCACCGCTTTTCATGATCGATTTTCCAGTAGCAGTTTCTCCCGTAAAGGAAATCAGGTCCACATCGGGGTGGGTGGTCATGTATTCACCTGCAGAACCTGGCCCAAAGCCATGAACCACATTCACCACTCCGTCAGGGATGCCTGCCTCCTTGGCAATCTCCCCGAGAAGCGAGACCGTCAGCGGCGTCACCTCAGCCGGTTTGATGACTGCCGTGTTTCCTGCAGCAAGGCATGGCCCCAGTTTCCAGGTAGTTAGCATAAACGGCAGATTCCATGGGGTGATCAAGGATGCCACCCCCACCGGCTCATACCGTGTGTAATTCAAGTAGTCTTCATCCATCGGGTAGACTTCCGCCCCTTGCTTCTCCATAAAATCCGCAAAGAATTTCAAGTTGTTCGCCGCCCGTGGTATTTCCTTTTCCAGTGCTACCGGATATGGCTTGCCGACATCCATCGCTTCCAGCCGGGCCAATTCTTCTTTTCTCTCCAGAATGATCTCGGCCATTCGGCGCAGCTTTTGACAACGCTCCGATAAAGGCATGGTCCTCCATGGCCCTTCCTCGAATGCTTTCCTTGCTGCCCGGCAGGCACGATCCACTTCTTCCTCTTTCGCCTCCTGGACATGGGCGATGATTTCCTGGGTGGCAGGGTTGTAGACGTCGAATTTTGCATCTGTGGAAGATTCCAAGTATTCGCCGTCCACGAAGGATTTCACTTCTTTGACGCGTGTCTGGACTTGTTCCATAATCATCCTCCTATAGATTTTTCCGCTTTTTGACCGATTCTCCGGCTATTCCCCAATGTTCCGGCGCCATTTCGTTAATTTGTACACGTACATTTTCCTTCGGTGCATCCAATACATCGGAAACGACCCCCGTCACCTCATGGATGAGCCGTTCTTTCTTTTCCGCTTCCCGGCCTTCCAATATGTTTATCTGAATAAACGGCATGCTGACATTCCCTCCATTTTTCTATGCTATTTGAACGTATGGCTTCCTTTGGACCGATACGGGCCGAACACCATTAATCCATAGATATCAGGCTGCACAGCACGAATCAGCATTCATGACATGCAGCCTATATGCATTCTACTTGCTCGGAACTTTGCTTGGAATATCCGGGGTGCCGTACAGGAAGTACTCATTCGGGAGCGGAGATCCATACCAGATAATTCCTTGTTCCAATTCGTCTTCTGTCCAGGTAACCGGTTTCCAGTCGGGATCCAAAATCAGGTAACCGGAATCCCCGAACAGTTCCACACGGTTTCCGCCTGGCTCAAATACATACATGAAGTATGCCTGGCTGACCCCATGCTTGCCTGGTCCAGCTTCAATCTTTATGCCGCTTTCCACAAGCAGATCGGCAATGTCCATTAAATGCTGGGGATATCCATACCAGAAGGCCACATGGTGGAAACGACCTTTCCCTCCCCGTTGATCATTCATCAGGGCAATTTCATGGACAAGCGGGCTCACACTCATCCAGGCACCCATTTCCAGGCCGTCATTCATCACGATATTTTCGCGTAATTTGAATCCTAGTTCATCGGCCATGAAATTCTTGTTGGCTGTCACGTCACTGCACATCAAGTTCACATGGTCCAGCCTTCTCGCAGGCACTCCGACATTCGGCCGTCTTTGCGGGCGGCTTTTCAGTGCGGTCTTCTGGTCCTCTGCAGCCTGGTAATATTCCACATCCCAGAGCAATTCCATTTGATGGCCGTCAGGTGTCCGGAATTGATAGGCCTGTCCATGGCCAAGATCGCCTTCGATCCACCCTTGTCCATAACCGCTTTTCTCCAGGGACTGGACCTTGCGGTAGAGAGCTTCCTCCGACCCGGAACGCCATGCGGTATGGGCCATGCCAGGCTCTTTGGCCTCCGTGATTTTCAGGGTATGATGGTAGAAATCCTCATAGGCCCTCAGGTAGACCGACTGTCCAGCCCTTTCCGTTTCTTGAAGCCCGAGAATCTGTGTGAAAAACTTCAATGTTTCCTCCGGTTTCGGTGAATACAACTCCACATGTGCCAACTGTGCTACATCAAAATTTGACATTTTTACTCCCCCTTATAATGAATGAATGTGTATAAAAATCAGCTGAAAAAGTACAAACAGACGGTTTACTTGACCCCGCTCATCTCGCTTTTACCAGCATTGATCCATGTATCATTGGTCCAGCCTTTCAAGTCATAATCACTCATGGCGGATTCTACAAAAGAACGGTAATTGTCCGCCGCACCCACTCCTTCTGCATGCTTCAATGCTTCCAGACGGATGTTGTCGGTATTTCCTCCATAGTTGATTTCATAAAGTTCATGCCGGCCGCCAAACTCGGAACCGATGGAATCCCAAATCATCTTCATCAATTTCACCCGGTCTTCTGCATTGATGCCGGTGCCCCGGTAATATTGATCCAGATATGGACGCAATTCCGGATTCAGGAAATCCTTGGCACTGGACGGCAGCTGGATCAACCCGCCAGCGACCACCTGTTCAAAGATGTTTTTGACTCGCGGCCAGGTCATCGGTGCCAGTACACGATAGGCATTGCAATATTCCCCGTTCGGTACGGCGACCCCGTTTCTTCCCATTTCCGGTTCTGCCGCCATCGATGTAGATAGTCCCCAGAACATATTGCGAAGGGCAATAACCTCCCCTAGGTTAGCTTGGACCCCTCTGAATTGGTTGGTGCCGGATGCTTCTGTGGCCTTGAGCAGGAGGCCGGCCATGAAGTCAAGCTTCACCGCGAACCGGGTGCAACCATGGAATGTGAAGCGGTTGAAGAATCCGGTTTCCGTGAAAAAGTTGTTGGTGATTTCCACATTTTTATAGGCCAATACGTCTTCCCATGGGATGAACACATTATCCAGGACAATCACCGCATCATTTTCATCAAACCGGCTGGACAGCGGATAATCGAAAGGCGTTCCAGTTGTCGCTGCCTGCTGTTCATAGGACTGGCGGCTGATCATCTTCACTCCCGGCGCATTCATCGCAACGAAGAAGATGAGTGCATGGCTGACATCTCCCTCTCCCAAGTCTTTCGGCCCGTAATTGGAAACGAAGTTATAATGGGTCATGGCAGCAGCCGTTCCAACCATTTTGGCTCCACTGACAATGATTCCGTCATCCTTTTCAGCTACCGCCCGCACGAAGACATCCTTGTTCTCATGAAGCGGCTTGGACCGGTCGACCTGCGGATTGACGATAGTATGATTGATGAATGGCACATCCTTCGTCGCTTTTCTGTACCACGCCCTTGCATTGTCTTCGAACCCTTTATAGTAGTCTGCATATGCATCCAATTGGGCGGTGAAAGACGCCTTATAGTCCGGAGTGCGCCCCATGAAGCCGAAATTCATCTTGGACCAGGTTGCAATCGCATCCCTTGATTCCAAGAGATCCTGTGCATGTCTGGAAGTTTTGAAGAATTTATGTGTTTTGTCCCCATATTCCGTCGTGGTCACCAACTTGTTCTCCATCTCTGGATCATGCAGGGCATCATACATCCGCGCATAGGATCGGGCGGAATTCCTATAGGCCGGATGTTCTGTGACATCCTCTACCTTTTCCCCATTGACGTATACTTCCCTTCCATCCCTCAAGCTCTCCAAGTACTCTCTGCCGTTCAGCATGGTTTCGCCTCCTGTTTGTTTATTTTCTAAAAACTCCTTATTTTTAGATTATCAATGTAAGCGTTAACAAACAATAACATCAACCGACGGAAAAAGAAGAGAATTTCCGCAGGTATCTGCTTGTTTTCCAATTAATTTCGCAGATGAATGTGTATGGAGTGTGCCAAGTTGGCCATAAAAACCGTCTGATCTGGTGAAATAGGTTTCGATTTTGGAGGAGCAAGTATAAAAATCAACCGTTTTAGTGTTCAATATAAATGGGTCTGCTTGGTTTTGAAATAATTTATTTAGCGTAACTGGGGCAGTTTCGTGCAATAAGAAGGGAAGCCAATTTATACCACCTATTGCATAAATATAAGTTATATTGTATTTTTATTAGGTGGCATTGATATCGAGACAGCGAGGCAAAGGAAATGATTGGAAAAGGAGCCAAGAGAATGAAAGAAATAGAACTTAGTGACCTTGTACAGGAAACTAAAGATGAAGTAGTGGAATGGAGAAGGCATCTGCATAAACATCCAGAATTGTCCTTTCACGAGGTAGAAACTTCCAATTTCATCTATGATAAGCTGAAAACTTTTGGGGATTTAGAACTATCCCGCCCCACAAAAACGAGTGTGATGGCTCGCTTAATTGGATCTAAGCCTGGTAAGGTAGTGGCAATTCGTGCTGACATTGACGCCCTGGCAATCCAGGAGGAAAATTCCCTTTCATACTCCTCTAATAATCCAGGTGTTATGCATGCATGCGGACATGATGGACATACAGCAATCTTATTAGGTGCAGCCAAAATTCTGGCAAATTTACAAGACCAGATAAAGGGGGAAGTCCGCTTTTTATTCCAACACGCGGAAGAGTTGGGGCCAGGTGGTGCGAAAGAAATGGTACATGCTGGGGTAATGGACGGAGTCGACACAATTATAGGGGCACACCTCTGGTCACCGCTTGAAACGGGAAAATTCAGTGTATCCAGTGGCCCGGTTATGGCATCACCAGATACGTTCTCGATAAAGATTACTGGTCGTGGAGGTCATGCTGGTCTCCCTCATCAAGCAGTTGATGCTATTCCTATCGGGGCTCAGGTAGTCACCAATCTCCAGCAAGTTGTTTCTAGAAATATAGATCCATTGGAAAGTGTTGTTCTTTCCATTACGAAAATTATCGGCGGTACAGCCATGAATATTCTTACAGACACCGTAGAAATCGCGGGAACCGTCCGGCTTTTCAATGCTGAACTCCGCCCCGTGATCGCTGAACTAATGGAACAGATCGTTAAGGGAATCACAGAAGCACACGGGGCTGATTATGAGTTTGTATATAACCAAGGTGCAGACCCTGTTATTAATGATGAAAATGTAGCTGCCGTAATTAAGGACAGTGTTTGCGAATTATATGGGGAAAAGTCATTAATTGGTATGCGGCCTAATATGGGTGCAGAAGATTTTTCCGCTTTCTTAGAAGAGACCCCAGGTACCTATTTTTTCATTGGGTCAGGCAATGCGGAGAAGGGAACGGACTATCCTCATCACCACCCTCGGTTCAATATAGATGAAGATGCATTGCTGCACGGAATAAACATGTTTGTTCACTCGACTTTTAAGTTACTAGATTAATAGCCAAAAGGTGGTTAGAAAATGAATAAGAATTCTATGACGAAGAAACAGAAGATCAATAGAAAATGGGAAATGCCTGATACATATGTTATTCTTTTTATCGTTTTATTAATGGCTGTTGCCGCTACATATTTTGTGCCGGCAGGAACCTTCGAGCGCGAAGTTGTGGATGGAGTAGAGAAAGTGATGCCTGACACCTTCAGCTATGTTGATAAAAACCCGGCTGGTTTCATGGATATTTTCCTTGCGCTGCAGTCGGGAATGGTTCAATCCGCCAGTATCATCTTCCTCGTTCTCTTTGCAGGGGGAGCTTTTGAAGTTATTGAACGATCAGGAGCTATTAATGGCGGAATTCTAAGAGCGGTAAACATAACAAAAGGCAAAGAGTTTTGGTTAATCGCAGTGATCAGTACTTTGTTTGCATTAGGAGGAGCCATCGGTGCTATTGCAAACTCAGTCATTCCATTTGTTGCGATTGGCATAATTATTGCTAAAGCCCTTCGGTTAGATGCAATAATTGCTGTTGCCATCACGTTCGGCGCTACATTTGCAGGTTTTAATGCAGCCTTCTTAAACCCTTATACCGTTGGGATTGCCCAATCAATTGCAGGCGTTCCACTCTTTTCAGGGATGGCACTTCGAATCATTACTTTTTCTATCATCGTGCTTGTCACCATCATGTATACATGGAGGTACGCCAAACGGATTATGGAGGATCCGTCTAAAAGTATAGTAGGAATACTCGAGGGCGGTGTTGGCCAAGAGAATCAATTAACAGTTGAATTTACAACCAGGCACAAACTTATCATTGCTTTCACGGGGCTTGCATTAGCATTCTTTATCTTTGCCACCATTCAATATCAATGGACCATTGATCATATGGCCGCGTTTTTCATTGTTATTGGCGTTATTTCAGGAATTATTGCAGGGATGAATTATAATAAAATTGCAGTAACCTTTTTGGAAGGGTGCCAAAAGCTTGTTTACGGCGCTCTCATTATTGGGGTAGCAAGGGGTATACTTGTTATTATGGAAAACGCCCAAATTCTCGATACGGCTGTTCATGCTCTATCTGTTCCTCTGGAAAACTTGTCACCAGTTTTTGTTGCAATTGGTATGTTTATGGTTAATGGAGTTATTAATTTCCTTGTTCCTTCTGGAAGTGGACAGGCCATGATTGTGATGCCGATATTGACACCATTGTCGGATATGACTGGTATTACACGCCAGGTTGCTGTACAAGCATTCCAGTTTGGAGATGGTTTTACAAATAGTATCCTGCCTACTTCAGGACCACTGATGGCCAGTTTAGCTGTGGCTGGGGTCTCTTGGGTTAAATGGGCAAAATGGATGTTACCTCTTTTCTTAATCTGGTGTGTAATTGCTATAATTATCCTTACGATCGCTGTACTTATCGGATGGGGTCCCATTTAAAAGGTCAGGGCAATAATGTCCTACGTATACTACAGTAAATGATATGAGGTTTGGTGGTCAGATTTTATGAAACGATGGTTATTATATAGTTCACTATTTTTCATGCTGTTTGGAGTGATGGGTTGTTCACCCGACCAAGGTACCGATGAAAAATATGAGGTACTCGTTGTACAAGGAGACGAAAATATAAGTGATAAGTTTGGAAAATTCGCTGGCAATGGCTATCCAGTTTTAGAAGTGGAATATTTCACAAGTTTGGAAGCTGTCAATGAAAGGTATCCTGAAAATGACATCGAAAAAGCACCAGCAGTATTCATTTTTGAATCTGGCGGCGGGGAAATGAAAAAATTGGAATTCAAAACGTACGATGTGGACGAAGCGATTGAATTTCTAAAAGAAACAAAAGAGTAAGCTTTTTTATTAAATCAAATGGATGTCTTAATTGAATCAGATAATGGAAAAACGCTCAGGGGGTTAAATTCTGAGCGTTTTTGCCTATGCTGATGATATTTTGACCCGCCGTAAAGGCGGCCATGTTATTGCAAGGCTAATCCAGCTCTATTTCTCCGATCAGAATCAATGCCTGCAAGGACAGCAGCAGCTGATGATTGGTGGTCGGGTTCCGAAGGTCCATCTGCAACAGCTCTTCTATTTTTCCAAGACGGTACCTGAGACCACTGAGTGACAAGGCGATATCGGAAGCCGTTTGTTCCAGATTGCAGCCGTTCGAAAGGAAAATATGCAAGGTTTTCAGGAGTTCCAATTTTTTATGGTTCATGTTTTCGCATAACGGACCAAGGGTATAGGAGGCAATCCGCTTCACTTCCTGTTCATTGTTGGCATTGATCAGCGGTCCGATCAGACCAAGCGTGTCAAAATGGATAATTTTATTCTTCCTGGTGGCCATTCTTAATGCGGTTAGTGCCTCCCGGTAAGAGTCCACCGCCTGTCCGATTTGGTCGGATGGCAGGCTCATCCCTGCTGAAAAAGTTGCTTCCGGGTACTCTTCTGTAAGGAAATGGAAATAATCCGCACACAGGGTGTCGATGTCATCCTCCCCTTCCCCCTGTTCTGGAACCAACAAGGTGATCCGATTGGTGTATTGGCTGACCAGTATCTTCAATTGGTTGCTTTGGAAGTATTGCAGCGTCGTTTCCAGCAGATCTTCATAGAAGAGCAGCTCCTCTTCCAATGGTTCTTTGCTGGTACAACATTTAATTGCCATGATTTTAAAGGGCTGATGGAGATCGACCTGGAAATAGGTGCTGCGCCGCAGAATTTCATTCGGCTGGTATTTCCCGCTTAGAATTTCCTCCAGGAACCGCCCCTTCACCCGTTCTGCTGCTTCTATTTCCGTTTTTTCATTCAACAGATATAGGGAGGAGACAGAAGAAATTTGCTCGATGATCATCCGGTGGGCATTGGAGTCGGAATCAGACACAGCGCCTTCCTCCCCGCAGAAGGAACAATAGCCGATGATGTCATCCTGCAAATAAATCGGTGTGATTAACCGGGTATGGTTGTCCAATTTCAATAGCTTTGTCTGATTGATTGGTTTTTTATTCCTCATCGGGTGTTCCATGTAGCAGCGGAAATCATGACAGGCGACTTCCAATTGATCCTTGGTAAACCCTTGCTGTGCCAACACATTTTTCTTTGTATCCTCGATCAGAATAGGAATATCCATATATTCATTCACTACTTGGACAATCGAATGGAGGTCACGTCTCTTCAACAGTTCATTGGTCAATTTTTTATGGACGGTATAGGTTCTCGCGAAATTATTCCGTTCTTCCAACAGTTTCTCATATGTCACTTCCAGTTCTTTGACAATAGGCGATTCCTGGTAAAAAGGCAGCTCGTCATCCGCTTCCCCATCCCACAGGTCCAGTGATTTGCCGACATATCTGCAGTGGGAATCCCCTGTCCCCTGACAGGCGACCTCTTTGAAAATGATGGTCCTGTCGAAGATCTCACTGAGATAACCGCTGGCATAGCCTGTCAGTGTATAACATACAGGGGTGGGCGAACAGCCGAATTGCCGGACATGTTCTTCAGCCTCATAAGAATTCTCCCAAATTCCTTCCATATGGACAGAGCCCTTCTCACTGCCATCCGGCTGGGTTACCTCTATTTTCTCGGGCGTGGATTGCACATGTCCTTGCATGGTATGAAGGACAGGACCATATTCCGCCAATTTTTCCAGTGAAACACCTTTCCTTTCCTTGATCTTTCTCGCGTCATGCCTCCCCAATTCTTCTCCATACCGTATTAAGAAACCTTTCACCCGCTTCTGGCCGATATTCTCCAGCAGATCCTTTCTCAATGTACCAAACGCAGAGATCGATGTAAGGATGGACCGGTCACGATCGAAATAGATTGTTCCATCTTCCAATATTTGCAGGCCATCACTCAAATTGTGTTCTACTAACATTGAATACCTCCATCATTGAATTCTCTCCTGCCTAACCCTTAAATGAAACTGAATCATTTTTTGTAACCGCATACATTTCTTTGGAGAAAACCATAGATAGATGCGTTGCTGTTAATTATTACTCTCTATTTGAATTCTGAATATTAATAATTAATATTATATAACATTAGCCTTCTAAATAAAAAACAAATAGCTTTAGTTTTACAGAAAAAATCAGCAGGTTCTTGTTGGTCGGGGCAGAAGGAACTGGAAAATGACGGCCGAAATGCCCCAAAAGCTACTGTTCACTGTAACTTTTGGGGCGCAATTCTTCCTCTCTATTTACAGCTTGATACCAGCCACGGCCAACCGCCGGCTCCCCTGTAATACTCCGCCAACTGTAAGCGGATCAAGGATGAGTGAAAAGATCTGTGAATTCATGGACCTTCATGTTCACCAGCTGATTGTAGTCACAGGTTTTTTCCTTGATGGATTGCAGCTGTTTTCCTGGATACTTGGTAGACAGATTCGTTGCGTATTTCTCCAAGATTTTAGGGATTGCTTCATTTCTGCGGAAACGATGGCCCAGCGGATACTCGCAGTCAACCTTTTCCGTCGAGGTGCCATCATTGAAATGGACTTGGACGGCATTGGCAATCGAGCGCTTATCCGGATCCAGATAATCCTCAGTATACTGTTTATCTTCTTCTATGACCATTTTATCCCGGAGTGCATCAATCCTCGGATCCTGTGCCTCTTCATCTTCATAGTCTTCTGCTGTAATATTCCCCTTCAATAATCCAACAGCAGTTATATATTGGAGGCAGTGGTCCCTGTCTGCCGGGTTAGTCAACGGACCTTTTTTATCGATAATCCGGATTGCCGATTCATGGGTGGTGATGGTGATTCGGCTGATATCCTCCCACCGGTTTTTCACCTCAGGGGAAAGTTGTACGGCTGCTTCCGCTGCCGTTTGGGCATGGAATTCAGCTGGATAGGAAACCTTGAACAGCACATTTTCCATGACATAGCTGTCCAATGGTTGGCTGATCGTCAAACGCTGCTTATTGAATAGTACATCCTCAAAGCCCCAGCCCGGTGCACTGAGGGCTGTTGCATATCCCATCTCCCCTTTTACGGCCATCATGGCAAGCCGAACTCCCCTGCTGGTCGCATCACCTGCAGCCCAGGACTTTCTTGATCCGGTATTTGGTGCATGCCTGTACGTGCGGAGACTGGAATTATCAATCCATGCATGGGACAGGGCATTGATGACTTCTTGACGACCGCCGCCCAGCAGTTTCGTAACGACTGCCGTAGTTGCTATTTTGACATAAAGGACATGGTCGAGCCCTACCCTGTTCAAGCTGTTGTCGAGGGCAAGTACGCCTTGGATTTCATGGGCCTTGATCATCATTTCCAGGACTTCCTTCACCGTCACCGGCTCTTCGCCTCTGGCAATCCGCTCCTGGCTCACATAGTCGGCCACTGCCAGGATTCCGCCCAGATTATCGGATGGATGACCCCATTCGGCAGCCAGCCAGGTATCATTATAATCCAGCCAGCGGATCATCGTACCGATATTGAAAGCACCCTGGACCGGGTCAAGCACATGAGGTGTCCCCGGCACCCTTGTTCCATTTGGCACAACTGTTCCCGGAACAACAGGGCCCAGCAATTTGGTGCATTCCGGATAGTTCAGGGCGAGGATTCCGCAGCCAAGTGTATCAATCAGCACATAATGTGCAGTAGAAAAGGCCTCTTCACTGGTGATTTCGTGATCACAGACATAATCTGCAATTTGCTCCAACACTGTATCATTTTTCTTCTCTGTCTCGACTTTCAGCATCGTTATTTCTCCCTTTCCTTTACAAATTGGTTTTCCTTATGTCATATATTATTTTCCTGTGTAATGAACCCTCGGGCGGAACAAACGGTTATTCTCATGCTGCTCGATGACATGTGCGGCGATTCCAGCTGTCCTGGATGTAAAGAAGATTGGCGTATATAATGGGATAGGGATACCAAGCATCCAATAAACCGGTGCAGCATAATAGTCCAAGTTCGGATACAGTCCCTTCTCCTCTTCCATCACCTTTTCACCAGCCTCACACATTTCAAGTAAACGATGATCTCCCTTTTGATCGCAAAGTACCTTGAGCGCTTCTTTCATCACGATGGCTCTTGGGTCCATCCTCTTCATGTAGACACGATGGCCGAATCCCATGATCTTCTCTTTCATGCGGAGTTTACTGTACATCAACTGTTCAAATTCCGATGCAGAATCCGCCTCATTCAGCATATACATCACCGCTTCATTCGCTCCTCCATGGAGACTTCCCTTCAAGGAGGCGACTGCCCCTGTCAAGGCACCGTACATATCAGACTGGGTAGAAGCAATCACCCTTGCAGTGAAAGTGGAATTTGGCAACTCGTGCTCACTGTAGAGCAGCAAAGACCGGTCAAAAATATCCGTCTCGAGTTGGGAAGGCTCCTTCCCTGTGATCATATAAAGGAAATTCGCGCTGTAGGACAGGTTCTTGTTCGGCTTTATGGAACCCTCCCCATTCAACAGCCGATAGCTGTTCACTGTTATGGCAGGAAGTTTGCCCAGAATATCATAGGCCCTTCTTTTGTTTGCCGAAAGTGACCGATTCTCCAGATCGCCATCATATCCTGCAAGAGCGGACAGGCCTGTCCGAAGCCCATCCATCGGGTGGGTAGTTCCTGGCAACGCTTTCAACACTTCCGTAATGCCTGCCGGGGGTTCACTAAGCTTGTTCAGCTTGCCTTCCAACTCTTCTTTTTCCTCAATGGATGGAAGATTTCCCTCCAATAATAAATGGGCAATTTCTGCGTAGCCGACCCTGCCCGATAAATCAATCAGGTCCTCCCCTCGGATGATAATCTTTTCCTGGACCGTATCCAGCAGGGAAATTTCCGTTTCAGCAGCGATGACACCTTCCAGGCCTGCAGTATATGTCTTCATAAACCTCTCCTCCTTTATGTAATTTTTATAATTTTATTATAAGTTTGAATTTGTTATAAAAAAAATATATAATTTCTATGACCAGACATAGAATATTTCTATTTCTCCTGGAGGTGGCAATAGATATGAATTATCACGATTGGGAAATGCTGGACGTCTTAAGATCCACCGAAAACATCACAAAAGCATCGCAGCTTCTGTTCGTCTCTCAGCCCACCGTGACGTCACGGATACAGAAATTGGAAGAGCATTATGGAGTGAAACTTATCCTGAGAAAGCAAAAAGGGATCACCTTCACCCCCGAGGGGGAGCAACTGGCACAGCACGCGACAAAGATGCTCCATGAACAAAGAAAGATAGAAGATAAAATGGACAATATGAAGTCCCAAGTCTCCGGTACACTCCGGGTGGGAGTTTCCAATTTCTTTGCCCTCAACAAGATGCCGAAGCTCCTCCGCCTTTTCAAACAAGAATATCCGAACGTGGAGTTCCAGGTTGTGACAGGCTGGAGCAGTGAGGTCCACCGATTGATTCTCAATCATGATGTACATATCAGTTTCATCAAAGGGGATTACACGTGGAAAGAGAAGAAGGAATTGCTTTATGAAGAGGAGATCTGTGTCGCGGCCCCTTGGGAATTTGAGTGGGAAGACCTGCCGGAAGCTCCTCGAATCGATTACTATACGGATGAAAAAATGAAAGGCATTGTCGACGCCTGGTGGTACAGCAACTACACACAACGCCCCAATATCAATATCGAAGTGAACCAAGTGGAGACATGTAAAGAGATGGTAGTGAACGGTCTAGGCTATGCCATTCTTGCCAACCTCGTGGTACGGAACTATCCGGAGCTTTTCATCAAGCCTTTGCTCGATTCCACAGGCAGGCCGATTACCAGGAAGACATGGATGTATTATCTGGAAGACTCAATGGAGATGAACATCGTCCGGGCTTTCGTCCATTTCATCAGGGGGTTGGATGTGAAGGCATTGTAGCAATCTCACACGGGGACAACTAATGACAGAGAAAAAGCGGAGGTTAAACTGCTCTCAGTCCTCCGCAACAGAAACTTCACCTTCCTCTTGTTTTAAATAATATAAACTGCCTTGATTAATCTATCGCAAATAAACTATTGCTTCTCATTATTTTACAAGGATAAAACCTCAATGACCCCTATCATGCCCGCCTCAGCATGTCCGGGAATTTTGCACACATAACTGTATTTGCCAGGAGTAACCGGAATAAATGAAATTGCCTGTTTATCTCCTGGCATCGTATGAACATGAATATCATTATTACTATTTTGATGGTTATATGAAGTTTCCCGTACCATCATATCTGCTTTCAGTTCTTTGATTTGCAAATCATGTTCCACTTCTCCTATATTCTCTAGAGTTATTGTAACCTCTTCTCCGGCCATTATCGCTGTATGGGTTGGGGAGAAAGAATATTCCTCAGCCTGTACCACCAAATTGTTCGAACTCAAACTCTGATGGCTGTTATCGGTATTTAGTGAAGTGGAAGAACTGGCCCCATCTGATTGTATCCGATAATAAAAAGGACAAATAATAAAGTCATAGGAACCGGCTGACTTAGCAATATGGAGCTTTTGATAAATTCTTGTTGCATTAACTGAAAAAGAATAATAATTGTTCCAACCAATAAGAGGAACATTATTCTTATCAAAGTATCTTGGTGTTCAGGTGCAAAAGTCCGGCTGACCTTCACTAAAATGCAGAAATAAAAGACCGATATCCAATTAAGGAGATTACCCTTTTATATAGCAACTCTTAAAAAACTTTGAAAGCTGGTACTTGCATTACTTTACACTTATTATTTCGGTCTTTTTCTTCCACAATAAAACCAAATTCCTATGCGGTAATGATCTACCCAATCTTCAATGAAAAAAGAGATGTGATTCATGATCACACCTCTGAGTTGTTCCTATAAAAATATTTTTTGTGAAGAATAGACCAAGACCATTCCCTAAGAATTGTTTTGGCTTTCCCCTTCTTTCGCAGTCTGCTCCCATGTTTCTCCACTATCTTCTGTGTAAAAAATATCTTTCTTGAATGTAGTGACCATAAATGTTTCGGCTGATTGAGGATTTTGAGCAATATAACTAATGGCATCCTCTTCTTTTATTTCTGGAGCCTGTATTTGTTGTTTTTCTCCAGATAAATCAATCACTTGTAATGTCGTCTCTTTTCCTATCCCTTTAGCAGCAAGCATCTTACCATCATGCGTAAATGTTAAAGCTGGCGTCGGGCTTCCGTCTAAGACTTGTTCAAATGTGTCACCTGCATTCTGTGATAGGTAAACCCCTTTTTCGGTACTTACGGCCACCGTAGATTGCTCTTCCGGATGAGCGGCCATTGCAATGATTTCCCCAGATACTCCGTTCATGGAACCTTTTTCCCAATCTCCTGCTTCGTTGGTGGTCATATACAAACCTGTATCATCCATACTGGAATTAGGCGCCGGGTTCATCACATAGATGGCTCCGGAGTTATATCCCGCGGCCATAAGATGAAAATCCACTTCCCCTTCTAACCCCAAAACTTCAATCGTTTTCCCTTCATCCGTACTTTTGATAATACCAAGCGGGTTTTCATAGTCCGTCTGCATGGAAGGGTGTCCGCTGCTATAGAAGCCCTCAGCCGTCATCGTGAATCCCATGTAATCATGTCTCGGTCCTTCTACTTTCTTCCAAACTCCGTCTTCATAAACTCTGAGTCCGCTGTGGGCGGGAATGAATGCTTTCTCACCATCCTCCGTAAAAGCAAGGCCGTGGATGTGAGGAAACTCGACTTCTTCAACACTTCCCTTATTCTCTACCTCAGGTGCAGCTTGTTGTAATTCTTCTTCGGCTGGGTCGGTTCCACATCCCGTAATGATCATTGCAGTTAATACAGTTAAAATAAATGTACTTAAAGGTTTCATGGTACTTTTCCTCTCTTTTCTATTTTTAAAATAATCAAGTAAACAATAAAAGCTGCCAGGATTTGGGTTCCCTTAATATACATCCTCATCCGCCGGCATTCAACCCAAATGCTTCCGCCAATAATTCAATCCCTTTTCTTCGATTCCTGGCATCGTAAAATTGAGGGATGATTGTTACTTCGTCAGCTAGATACAACTCAGCCACTTCCTCTATGCCTGCCTTCACCTGTTCCGGGTCACCGATAATCACACGTGTCCGGTTGCTCGCGGCCTTTTCCTCCTCGATCCTGCTCCGTCCACGCTCCTTCGCTGTTTGGATGGATGGGTAGTATGGAGGCTGGTGGCTCGATTCAACAGAAAGCAGCCATAAATCGAATGCCTGGGCGATATCTTCAGCTTCCTCCGCTGTTTCAGCGATAATCACGAAAACCGCAATCATGACTTTCGGCTTTTCTAGTAAGGACGTCGATTTAAAATTATTCCGGTATTCTTTGACTATCTCCTGGCCGTTCGACCTGGAGGAAGGGGCAAAATGAGCGTATGCATACGCAGAACCCCATGCCCCGGCCAGCCTGGCACTCCCTGACCCGCTTCCCAATATCCATATTTGCGGGATGGTGTCGATTGCCGGCATTGCAATCAGCTTTTTAAAACGATGCTCTTCTTCCGTGTCGTCTGTTAGGTATTTATATATATCTTCCACCTGCTGCTCATAGGAAATCCGCTTATCTCTCGCCTCATTCAAAGCCCGATTGACAATTTGGAAGCTCGGCGACCTGCCTATCCCTAAATCAATCCGATTGGGATGGAAGGCCTCGAGCATGCGGAAATTTTCGGCTACCTTATACGGACTGTAATGCGGCAGCATAACCCCGCCTGAACCGATTCGTATCCGACTAGTCGACACAGCCAGTTGCATCATCAGCATCTCCGGCGTGCTTCCTGCAACAGAGGACACGTAATGGTGCTCCGCCACCCAGTACCGGTGATAGCCGAGCTCATCTGCAAGCTCGGCTAAATCCCTTGTATGCAGCAACGCTTCACGGGCATCCGAGCCTTCGAATATCGGCGAATAATCCAGTATATTTAACAGGACCAAATCTCAGCCCTCCTTTTTCAAAATGATGGCCTATACGCGTAGGACTGTGTCTTCATTATAGGAAAAAGGTGAACAGATGGATACCGATTCGTTTGGTTTTAGGGAGAGGGGGGGTTCAGGAGATCGAAGTGAGATTATAGAAGGTCTATCCAAATCGTTAACAAATACAGCATGGGAAGCAGGCTGAGGGCTTTATCCGTTCAGAAATGAATCGGGGTTCTGACCATCCAAGTTTAAATGAATGATCAGAACCCCGACTAACCCGGTCTTGGGATATGGAATCCTAAATAATATCATATGACTGCGGTTTTCCCTCCTCTTCTTCCGGAAAATCACTCGGCAAACAATGGAATCCATAATGTGAGTTGTGGAATAAAGGTGACCAGCAGCAGGACAAATATAGCAACCAGGACAAATGGCCATATCAATTTGACAAAAGATTCTAGTGGGACTTTTCCTAACGATGTCGCTAAAAACAGCCCTGATCCGACTGGCGGAGTCAAGATTCCTATCGTCACGTTCAGGCAAATCAGCACTCCGAAATGAATAGGGTCAATGCCAAATGTCGGCAAAATCGGCACAAAAATTGGTGTCAGAATGATAATGAGGGCGATACCCTCAATCACCATACCCAGCAACAGGAACAAAATGTTTACCAACAGCAAGAAAATTATCGGACTGCTCGATACGGTTGTCATCAACTCTGCAATTGTTTGTGGAATACGTTCAAATGTCATAGCCCAGCCGAAAATGCTTGCCATCGCAATAAGCAAAGTCACTATGGCAGTTGAAATTGCTGTGTTTACCATAATGTTTGGCAGATCCTTTAAATTGATATCCTTGTAAAAGAAAAAACTTACCACCAATGCGATGACACAGGCTATACCCGCTGATTCCGTCGGAGTGAACACACCTGTAACAATACCCCAAATCAATATGCCTGGAACCAACAATGCAGGGATAACGGTCAGCAACGACTTTCCTCTTTCTCCCCAGGAAGCTTTAGGTTTTGAAGGAAAGGACTCTTTATATCCGATATAGGCAATTAAAAGGGTAAAAGCGAGAGAAATCAGAATCCCAGGAATGATACCCGCAAGGAACATATCTCCGATTGATGTGCCCGAGGTTGCCCCATAGATAATGAAAAGCATACTTGGCGGTATAATCGGGCCAAGCATCCCGGCTGATGCTGTAGTAACCGCACCAAATTCGCGTTTATACCCTTCCTTTTCCATAGCTGGGACCATGATTTTGGTCATCATAGCAATCTGCGCTGCAGCTGATCCAATAATAGAAGCCAGAAAGGTATTTGCCACAACATTCACGTAAGCTAGACCGCCTCGGAAATGGCCAACGAATTTTTGTGCAAAGGTGATAAGACGGGTGGTGATCCCGCCAGTATTCATGATTTCACCGGCCAGCATAAACAATGGAATAGCCAGTAAACCATAGCTTTCCAATGAAGAGAAGACCCGCTGTGGTAAATTAATAAGCATATCACTAGTCCCGCTTGCAAATAACAGAACCACACCAGAAATACCTAAAACAATAGCTATTGGAATTCTTATCAAAAGCAGGATGGCAAATATCAGAACTGTGAGCGTCATTCCATCACCTTCCCTGCTCTGGTAAAGCGCAATGATTCAAGAAACCAATTGATAAAATGAATGGTCATAAAAAATAAACTTACTGGAATGCATAAATACATATAAATCATAGGAGTTTGTGTTGTTACCGATCTTTGCAATAGAATAGTTGGATTTGTTATCCAGCTAATCGATAAATAGAGTATATAAATGGAGAACACAGCACAGATAAGCAAACCTGCAGTGATTAGAACATTTCTTAATCTATCGCTGACTTTATTGACAAAGAGGGTTACTGCTACTGCCTCTCTCGTTTTTATACTCATACTGGCTCCGATGAAACTCGACCAGACAAATGTATAAAGTGCAAGCTCTTGTCCCCAGATCAATGGGGAACTTAGAAAATAACGAAAAAAGATATCAAATACCATCGCCAGCAGCATAACGGGTATTAAAATAATTACTAATGCCTTTTCCAATTTAAAGATGCCGTTGCTTACAGCTCTCATTATCATCCTCCCCCTTTAGTAAATGTTAAATTGATCTGCAATAGTCTTGAATTGTCCTCCGGCGGTCATTCCCCCATCGAGAACGACTTCAGATCCTGACATATAGGAAGAATCATCCGAAGCAAGAAACGTCACTACCTTGGCAATTTCGGTAGCCTCTCCTGCCCTTCCTAAAGGATTCATTCCATTGGTCGCATGGATAAGCTCTTTAATAGATTCATTCAATGGTGTATCAATGTACCCTGGATGGACAGAATTTACCCTGATGCCGTATTTTCCGAATTCCATTGCAGCAGATTTTGTCATTCCTCTGACAGCCCACTTGGAAGCTGTATATGCTACGGCAAAATATCCAGTCAAACCTGTTATGGAGGACATGTTGATAATAGAAGCATTACCGGACCTTTTTAACAAGTCCAAACAGTACTTCATTCCAAGAAACACACCTGTCTGATTGACAGAAATAATATGATTCCAGTCCTCTAGTGTGCAGTCCTCAAATGTATCCCGTTTATTTACTCCAGCGTTATTTACGAGCACATCCATTTTATCTATTCGCTGGTCTAAAAAATCCGTCAATGCCTGCCAACCATTTTCACTTGTTACATCAATACCGTATGGAATAATGATAGAATCTCCATATTCCGCAACCTTTTTTGAGACCTCTTTCAGTCTTGAATGATTTTGGTCTACCATAATGACTGTTTCGGCATCTTCTTTTACAAATTCTATTACATCTGCCAACCCTAGACCGCTGGCGGCTCCGGTTACCAATGCAGTTTTTCCTTTTAATTTTCCTGTCATGACGATGCCCTCCATATGGTATCAAAAGAGATGATTTGCACTAAGAAGCTTTTGTCTGAAAGCATTTACTTCAAAAAGTAAAGTGCTGTCACTTTGTTCACTGACCAAGGATGTATGAAAACAGAAAATAAGACATTTATGGAGAGCTTGATCCCAACTAGGGTCTAAGCCTTTGGGGTAAGGAACCAAACTCCCCGGAATGCCAGAAAAATTCTTATTTCTCTTTTACTGTGTCAATGAATTCTTTGATCAACTCATTTTTCTCGGAGTATTCTTCATGGACTTTCTGTGCCTCTTCAACAAATGCATCCCGGTTGTCCAGTTCGGTAACATTTACCAGCTGTTCTACCTCTTTTAAGTCCTCAACATCATTAATGAGCAACTGTTCCTTACCCCATTCAAGTGACTCAGCCATTGCTTCATCAATGATTTCCCGATCTTCCGCAGGCATATTTTCATAATTCTGCAGGCTTGCTGCTACAATACCCCCGAACACCATGTGTTTGGACAATACATAGTTCTCCGTGATTTCATGGTATTTTTCCGATAATAATGCATTCGTATCTATAGAAACACCATCAATAACACCTGTCTGCAAGGCATTATATACCTCAGGCAATCCCATAGCTATCGGACTTGAACCAATATCCTCCCAGAATCCTAATACCGAAGCTCCCCCAGTAAAACGCAATTTCTTTCCATCTACGTCTTCCAATGTGTTAATCGCTTCATCTTTCATTAGCAGGCTGTGGGTACCAGTATGCAAATAACCCATTCCTTTAAGCCCTTGTTCCTCAAGCAACCCCAGCATTTCCTGTGCAGGCTCTGTCTTTGAGGCCTCAATGCCAGCTTCTAGATCCTCAAATAAGAACGGCATATTCCAAGCATCTAATGCAGGTATGCGCGTGCTCAGATATGGGACCGTAAGTAGAGCAAAATCAAGTGAACCACTGTTCATTTGCTGTACCATATCTGCTTCAGGCCCTAATTGAGCGGCAGGATAAAGGTCGAGTTGCATTCTGCCATTAGATTTCTCGTCTAATTCTTCCTTAAACTTCTCCGCAAATGCATGCCAATTATGAGCGGTTTGGGTAACATAGGATATTTTAAATTCGTATGTTTCTCCTCCCTCACTGCCTGCAGCACCTGTTTCATTGTCACCGTCTCCACATGCACTTAAGAAAAGAACCATTGACATCAAAATGAGGGCAAATACTGTTTTTGTATGTTTCATAAATCTTCCTCCTTTTTTCTATAAACCGAATGGTTGAGAATGGACTTGTAATCCTACAAAGATAATAAAAAATAAGGACGCACCAATATTTACTAGTGTCTGTAAGTTCTCTTCACCCCAATCTATTTAGCGATCTGAATACCTTAAGTCAAGCAGCTTTCATCCTTTCATTCCTCCTGATTTTGGTTTTTTATTCAATAATTATCCGAACTTCAGAAACCGCTTACATATTCTTGTAGAAATGAAGGTTTTCATTATTCAAATAATTACTGTAAAAGATACACTTTTACAAGTCAGCGGATGCATTTCTAGTAGATATTTCCCATTATATTGGGGTGTAAAAGGAAAAGAAAGGGTTGGGTTCCTCTATGCGCAACATTTATTAAAAAATTTAGAACAATTAAAATAATTAATGCTTGCTCGTTTCTTTGTGTTTCCCTAATGCAACAAACTTGTATAATACTGCATGTACATCATTCTCTTCTTATATGATAATCACTATAGAAAGGAGGAAAAAAGATGAACTCTCAAGAATTACAAGAATTCCAAAAGGCTCTGGGAAAACAGATACTTACTTATAGAAAAAAGAAAATGTGTACACAGGAGCAACTTGCGTATGAGGTTGGTGTAACTAGTAACTATATAGATAGATTGGAAAATGGGAAAGAAGACCCTGCGGTTAATCTGTATTTTCAATTGTGCATCACCTTAAATGCACCTTTCTTTGGCTGCTGCCATATCAAGCAAGAAAATGACTGAGCCAAGGTTTCATCCGGTACCACATTTTTCAGGATGAATCCTAAGGAAACAGTCGACCCAGAGAGTGGCTCAGCTCGTATCTTCCTTACAAACTAGCAAAACCCTAAACGACTCTAGTAAGAGTTGTTTAGGGTTTTGCTCGACTAGTACCATCTTCGCTATTGCCTTACTTTAGCTAACTTTGCAATGTCCTTTACGTAAGGAACATAAGGGCACCGGACACAAGTCATGTAAATTTACCCTAAAATCGAAGTCACTGGTAACTCGCGACGTACCGCATTTTTTAACTCTCCTAAATCAATTTTCCCATCTTTACTCTTTATTCTTGCCCGAACTATGTCTCCATCTTTTAGATAGCTGTCATTTTCTGATTGGCTCTCCAGTAAGGCATTGGTTTTTTCTTCGACAGAAAGAGTTGGATTAGAAACCATTTTTAGAATCTCAGGTGTTAATTTCATTGCAACACCGCCAGTAGTTCCAGATAAAATCAAATCTCCCTTTGATAAATCCATGATTTGAGATAACTCTGTAATTGTTTCAGCCGGTTTAAATAACAACTGACTTGTGTTAGCTGATTGACGGAGCTCATCATTTACCCAGAGGTCCAATTCGAGATCATGAATGGCTGGTATTTCTTCTTTATCCAGCAAATAAAAATATGGGCCTACAGGACAGAAAGTGCGATAACTTTTCCCCTTGAGCCATTGACCTTCCACTAATTGCACATCACGCGCCGAGACATCATTACCTATCACAAGCCCTGCCAAAAATTCACCTAAGTTTTCATCAGTAGCTTCTACAGCATTACTAATTTCTCTCCCTATTACTAGACCTAATTCAATTTCGTAGTCCAGCAACTTTACGTTAGGAGGGCATAAAATGTTATCCTCCGCACCACAAAGAGAACTGTCTGCTTTGCTAAAAATCAAATTAAAAGGAGGACGATTTGCTTCCATTCCGGATTCTTCCCGGTGTGTCGAATAATTTGCTCCTTGGCAAATTATCCTGGCCGGTTTAGTTATCGGGCTTAGCAAGGTCACTTCCTCAAACGAAACAGTGGAGGCGTTTACATCATCTGCAATCCTTCTTGCTTCTTCCTCCCCATTATCTAGAAGCTCGGCTAGAGTTGAATAATTATCTTCCAATACCTTAATCTGGTTATTTGATACAACTCCCCAATTTGTTTCATTATTCTTTTTGAAGCGGACAATTTGAATTCCCATGAACAATTACCTCTCTTCTTTATTTAATTTGTGTGTTTTGAAGCAGCGTTTTTTCAAATAACTCTTTTACTCGCAAAATCATATTTTCCATTACACTTTTTGCTTGTTCTTCATCTCCATTTATTACAGCTTTATAAAGATCCTTATGCCTTTTTATTATCTCCGAATCAGGCTCTCCTTGCTGTAGGTCCGGATTCTCACGTAAAGTGGACAAGCTTTTTTCTCTACTAATTACTAAACCATTGTGCAGCAACTTTAACAAACTGATCATCAATGTGTTATGCGAAGCCTCTATAATTCTAAAATGGAATTCATAATCGGCTTTTGCCCACTTTTTCATATCCCCCAATGCATTTTCAAGGTCTTTGAAACGTTCAGTGATCTCCTCTTTATCTTCTTCAGTTGCATTTCTGGCTGCTAATTGGGCAGCAATAGGCTCTATTCCTAATCTAACGTCTGTCATATCAAGATAAAACTCTCCATCCCTGCCTTGGTAATCACTTAGCCAAGTAATTACGTCAAGATCCCACCATTGCCATTGATTGCTGGGTAAAACAATAGTTCCTGAGCGTTGGTTTGCGCGAATTATATTTTTTGAGGACAAGCCTTGAAGAGCCTCCCTTACTACAGTACGACTCACACCATATTGTTCACTCAGTTCTTCAACTTTGGGTAACTTTTCACCTGGCTGTATAGCCCCGCTGACAATTCTTCTGCCAATTTGACTTTCAACCTCCCTACTTCTGCTTCCCATTTCTTTAGCTCCTTTATAAGTTGATTTATATCCTCCCTTTCATATAAATAATACTTAACTGAATTAACTAATAAATAATATTTATTTTATATTACCGTCGCTAGAATTAGTTGTCAATAATATTTAGAAAATTATTAGTGATTTTTTAAATACAAGATGTCCATATACCGGCCCATTGGTAGATCCACCAGTCCTAAACATCCATAGAATGGGGGTACTTTGAATTAACAAAGCACCCCCCCATTCTAAAGTCGGTAGGCCATTCTTCAGCTTCCATTTCATTATTGAACTGCAGAATAAGACTCTCTATTGGAGAAGGTATCTGCTGTCTCAGTTACTGGAGATTGGACGTATCATGCTTATTTACATAATAAAAGACGCTATCCTTGTAAAGAATAGCGCCCTTTTGCTATATAAGGAAATACCACTCATCCCATTTTTTTCTTGGCTAACGAGTACCATTGTTTAATATATTCAATTTGTAAAAATTCCTCATATTTTTCAACGTAATTCAAGAACCAATGTACCAAGCCATCCCACTCATCTAAATCGCCACGTGAATGGATTTCCCATCCTAATTGTTCAAGTGTAAAGTTTGATTTTGCACTATTTCGTATCATAGACGTACATATGAGGTTTGTGCCTTCGTCTGTACCTCCCTGAGCTATTGGAAAAACATGATCGATTGTAGGCATCAATTCCCAATAAGCAATATGGCACTCGCTCATCTTCCAGTTCTTATGGAACGGAAAACTGTCGGGAAATTTAGTTGATAATAGGCGAAGTACAGGAGGAAAAATTAGCCTATAACCACTATAACGATCTATAAAGCCATCACGTAAAAATATTTCTAGCATTTTTGATTTTGTATAGGAACGATTTAAATACTCGATATTTTGAAAGGGATATTGTCTTTTAATTACCTCTTCTGCTTTGTTTTCATTATCCAGATCTAGAAGATTGCAGACCTCTTTTAACACATTAGCTGCCATTACATTTACCCTCTCCATTGGTAATTAGTTATAGTTTTAACTTCTTTCATCATACTTACTGAATGAGACTCCTCAGTGATTCAGTAATCGATAGCTGGACCATTAAGTTATCTCTTTTTCCTAGCATTTAAGGTAAACCAGCCTCCAATAATCCCAGATAAAACAGCCAAGAAAACTATTATAAGTTCAGTATTCAAAATAATCACCTCTAATATTAAATCTAATAATTGCTTTGCTGCGGTAAGCTCAACTTATAGTCATCCCTTCCGTTCACCGAATATATCAGGCCATGAATCCCAGCCAGGCCCGCCCAATCCCCGAACGACTATCAGTCACTAGCGCCAGCTTGTTTTTTGAGACTATATTTTAAATCCCGAAAAGCCCTGACATTGTGTGTCAGGGCTTGGCAGAATTAATAAACGCCGTCATAACATGCTGGTAACGTTCCATAACCTAGTTAGCCTTTATTCAATGGCTCTTCAAGCTTAGTCATGGTGCTATTCCGCAGAACAGGGAAACTTCCGGTGTAAAGGAATGAGTGATATTACTCACTCTTCGGTTAACTTCTTAATTGCTTCCTTCACATTCAATGCAATCAGGATGGATTTAGATTCGATACCTAAATTTATAGCTTGCATGGCCAACTCCGGCCTTAATCCTGTAATGACGTAATCTACTCCCATTACGGACAATACACTACGGATTTTAAATATGTAATCCAAAACCATGGAGTCTAGACTATATGTACCAGAGAAATCCAAAATGATTCTATCTATATTCTGGTTCGTTACATTTTCCGGGACTTTTTCCAATAGATGTAAGGCCCTTTCCTCATTAATAGCTCCTACTAATGGAAGTATCGCAATCCCGTCAAATAGCGGAACCAATGTTGAGGATAGCTCGTGTATTTCCTTTGTTATTTCCCGCTGCTTTTTCTCCGCCAGCTTTTTTTCTGTTATATCCCGTACGTACGTTTGAATTGCTTTTGTATCTCCTATCTTTACAGGATGGCAATATAGCTCTACATCCACTGTCGTGCGGTCCATACGATATATGGTTTCTTCAATAACTTTTGCTGGTTGTTCATAAGCCGATTTAATTCTTTTATCTATTGCCGATTTGGATGTCTCCTTAAAAATATCTAACGGACTTGCCCCGACAATTTCTTCTCTAGAAGCTTTGAAAAATGTTTCAGCTGCACTATTTACATATATAATTTTTAAATCCGAATGTATGATTAATGGTTCTAATGCATATTCTGCTACTTGTCTGTAATCAATCTCTGAGATGTTCTCACTCATTCAGTCACTCCCCTTCCATTGAAAATACTATATTAGTTTCAAGTTACATACAAATAAATCAACTCATCAATGATCATCGGAATACTTGATTAGCTGCTCAGCTTTGTCTCGCTGGGCCTTACTCCAGCTTGAGCTCACCCAAGTGTAAAAGATATTCAAATCTACGTGCCTTGTGCTCGAGTTTTTGATTGAATCCCCTATATGGTAGAGCCTTCTTAAATCACTTCATGCATACTAAAAAACCCGGGAAGCGATATTCACTTCCCGGGTTTTGCTTTGCCTGGCAGCGTCCTACTCTTGCAGGGACAAAGTCCCAACTACCATCGGCGCTGGAGAGCTTAACTTCTGTGTTCGGCATGGGAACAGGTGTGGCCTCTCCGCCATCGCCACCAGACAACTTGCATTATAGGGTTGATTTGCACCCTGAAAACTAAATAAGAGTAGATACCGTGACATCGAAAAGAATCTAGTTAAGTCCTCGATCGATTAGTATTCGTCAGCTCCACGTGTCACCACGCTTCCACCTCGAACCTATCAACCTCATCGTCTCTGAGGGATCTTACTCACTCGAAGTGATGGGAAGTCTCATCTTGA
>NZ_JBHRRZ010000013.1:0-80704 GCF_042643265.1 Virgibacillus sediminis
ACAATATTATTACGGATGTACATGTCACCCCTGGAAACATCCATGATTCTAAGCCCTACTTAAACCGGTTGGATCGCCAAGTGGAACGGTTCGGCTTTTCTGTGGAAGCTGTTGGTTTAGACGCTGGCTATTTAACCACTCCTATCTGTCATGGACTTGCCCAAAGGAATATTTTCGGCGTGATTGCCCACCGTCGCTACCAGACAAGGAAAGGATTTCTACCTAAATGGAAATATAAATACGATGAGGAACATGATATGTATGTCTGTCCGCAAGGAAAAGAACTAAGGTATGCCACAACGGACCGTGATGGATACCGCCATTACAAGTCAGACCCAAAGCAGTGTGAGACCTGTCCTCTTCTTACGCAGTGTACCCAAAACCAAAAGCATCAGAAAACCGTTACACGCCATGTATGGGAGGGAGATAAAGAGCAGGTTCGTTTGAACCGACTTTCCAGTGAAGGTAAGTGGATTTATCGCATGAGAAAAGAGAAAGTGGAGCGTAGCTTCGCAGATTCAAAAGAACTGCATGGGCTGCGCTATTGTCGCTTGCGCGGAAAAGAGAAAGTCAAGGAACAGGCGCTGATGACGGCTGCCTGTCAAAATATGAAAAAGGTTGCCCTCCACCTAGCTAGGGTGAGCTAGGTGGAGGAGAGTCTTTTTCGGTTTTAACCTCGGACTAAGGAGCAAAGGACCATGACACTCCTGCGGAAAAACGGGCGATCCGAGACCCCGCAGTGTGGGGTTTTCACGAGGAGGCTCGGGCGTTCGTCCGCGGAAAGGGAATGGTCTGTGCTCCTGGAGGCAAGAAAAAAAGCTTGTAGAAAAACACGGGGTTTCTCTACAAGCTGATTAGAGCCTCTCATTTGAGAGGCTCTAATGTTTATTGAAATTTAATGAAGAAACAAACTCCTACATTATTCTGAGGGAAAAGTCAGAAGCATAACAGTATAATCATTAGATGACCATATATCTTATGTTAATATAAGATGAAGCTTCGTTCTAAACCACCCTAGACAGGTTCTCCATACATGGCATAACTAAACATGTAGCATGGGAAGAAAACCAGGATATTAAATCTATGTACTATATAAAGCATATTTAGGTAAATAAGGTACTGTACCAAGCTTCACCTAATAATTCACCCGTGGGTCAAACAATCTACGGGAGAAACTACTTATTATCGTGTAACTCTTTAAGTTTAAGAATCATGGCAAAGAAAGTTTTTAAAAGTCTTAGCTAGATTAACCTAACCCCGAGCTTTCCCACGGCCTTCATCGACTGCAAAAGCATATTGTGTCTATTTAGCTACAAGAAACTATGTTTGCCCAACTGCTGGATCAATACGAAAGTTTTGCTTATGATGCTTGTAAAGATTCTCCTTGGGTTATGAGCTTTTGGTAAGTATCTGTATCATAACGGTGACTCTTAAAAGCGGCTTAGTTAACAGAATCACATCAACACATTTGCGAAATAATAAAAAAAACAATAATGAAAAAGGTGATGAAAGTGGTAAACAATAAAGGTCTCTATAATTCCTTAGAATATTATAAAGAACTTAGCAAGGATTTAGAAGCTATCTTGAATTCTGTATATGATGTCATCTATGTATCAGATTATAAAGGTAAAACATTACGTGTAAGCCAGTCGTGCGAAAGGTTATGGGGAAAATCAGAAGATGAATTAATAGGTAGAGATGTGTATGATTTAGAAAAAGAAAATGTATATAGTCCTTCAATCACACGATTAGTCCTCGAAAGAAATGACAAAGTAAGATCAATTCAGTCTACAAAAACAGGGAGAAAACTCATGGCAATCGGAACTCCCATACGCAATAAAAAGGGGGAAATAGTAAGAATTATCAACGCAGCTCGTGATGTTACTGAGATTACTCAACTGCAAAAGGAAATTGATGAAATGCAGCAATTAATAGAAGGCTATCGTTCGGAACTTAAAGAATATAAAATGGAGGATTTTAAACATTCGAAAATAATTGCTAAAAGTCCAGGCATGAAACAAGTCATTAAATTATCTGATAGAATATCAAAAGTAGATTCAACAGTCTTAGTGTATGGAGAGTCAGGGGTAGGAAAGGAAGTTGTCTCAAATTACATTCATGAGAATAGTTACCGAACTAATAAACCATTTGTTAAGGTTAACTGCGGAGCGATACCTGAAAGTTTATTGGAATCAGAACTTTTTGGATATGAACCAGGTGCTTTTACCGGTGCTGATAAAAGTGGCAAAATTGGCTTGTTTGAACAAGCAAATGGAGGAACCATACTATTAGATGAAATAGGAGAAATGAGTCAAGCTATTCAAGTTAAATTTTTGCGAGTGCTTCAAGAGCGAGAAGTAACCAGGATAGGAGGAAAAAAAACAATTCCAATAGACGTACGTATTATAGCGACAACAAATAAAAATTTATCACGTGAAGTAGCGGAGGGAAACTTTCGAGAGGATTTATATTATCGATTAAATGTTATTCCCATTTTCATACCACCCTTGAGAGAAAGAAGAGAAGATATTAATGATCTAGTATATCTCTTTTTAGATTTCTATAATAATAAATATACACGAAAAGTAACTATTTCAGATACTGCAATTAATAACTTGATAGAATATAGATTTCCAGGGAATATAAGAGAACTTCAAAACATTATAGAAAGAATTGTAGTTATAAATGATGATAGTATCATTGAATCAATTATTGATACAGTGGGGGTGTCATCGGAATTCAAAGAAAAGACTTTAAATAAAAATGATGTCATAATTCAAAATATTCTTCCATATAAAAAATGTATGGAAGAGGCTGAAAAACAGCTACTCAAAACTGTATTTAACAAATATAAGAAACTGACAGAAGTAGCAGAGGTATTAAAAATTGATCCATCTACAGTGAGTCGGAAGTTGAATAAACATTTTCCAAAAGGTCTAGAGTGACCCTTGAAGTTTTGTAGGATCGCAAGCGAATTTTCCAAAATGCAAAAAATTCATAATGATAGAAGATGAAAAAACGCTTGTTAAAGCGTTTTTATTTTTGGTATGAAACTTGCTTATTAAAATAGTGTAACTAATAATTTTATGAGGTGATTATGATGGAAGAGTTTAAGTTAATTAAAGTATCTGGATCTGCTAACGACCGTGGTAAGCAATTAGGGAGACTAGCTAAGCAAGAAATTCAGCATAATATTGAAGCTTATAAAGAAATATTTAAGAAGAATGCAAATATTGATTGGGAGAGTGCAAAAAAGAAAGCAGCAGATTATATACCTTGGATAGAGGCTTATGACAATGAAATAATGGAGGAAATTAGGGGGATAAGCGAGGGTTCTGGTTTCGATTTATTAGAAATTACAGCGTTAAATGCAAGAAGTGAAATTGTTTTAAATTCAGATGGGTGTACAAGTATAGCTTCTATTCCAGAGACGAATGAAGAAAAAGTCACATATTTAGGACAAAATTGGGATTGGCATGGTTTAGTTAAGAAAGGAGTTATCTTGCTTGATATTATACAAACGCCTCGTCCACGTATCTTGATGGCTACTGAGGCTGGTATTGTAGGGAAAATTGGAATGAACGAAAAAGGATTAGGAGTTTGTTTAAACTTACTAGGGACAAGTCAGCATGTTAAAGAAGGAGTGCCTATTCATGTTATTTTACGAGGAATATTAAATTCAAATAATATTAATCAAGCCATTGGTCAAATTGGAAGATTACAAAGAGGTGTTGCAGCCAATTACTTAATCGCGCATGCAGAAGGAGAAGTATTAAATGTTGAAAGTACACCTACAGACTACGATGTTTTATATCCTCAAGATGGATACATTGCGCATGCTAATCATTTTATAGGTCCGAGAAAAGTGAATATAAATGATACTGCTAGAATTTTATACCCTGACACGCACTTAAGACAGGGAGTTGCAAATAAATTATTAAACAAAGCAGAGCAAATAAACGATAAAAATTTAAAAAGCATTTTTTCAAATCATATTGGGTACCCAGATAGTATTTGTAGACATGGTGAAGACTACCCTACTGACCTTGGACGACCGCAAGCAAGTGACACAGCGTTCTCTATAATTATGAATTTAACAATGAGAAGGTTTGATATTACAGTAGGTACTCCTTGTGAACACCCTTATAAAACATACACATTCGAGTGATCTTCAATTAATATTTAAAAAATAAGTTATCTAATCTGAAGCAGGCTGGAAGTCTAATGGAGTGAAAGTACCTTGGTATCAATTGGCCGGTTGAAATGACTAGTATGCCAAATCACCTGCTAAGCAGGTCAGCGTTTACGTTAAGGAGGTTGAATGTAATGATTAAAAACATCGTCTGGATAATAATAATCTTGCTTCTTTTTATAGGTACATCTGGCCCAGTTATTTTGATTTTTGATAATCCAATGAGCATCTATATTTGGTACGTTATCATGGGAGCGCTTTCCATCATTTGGTTTATTTATGGAGTTAACCATGTACCTTTTTTAGCTGGGAAAAAGAAAAAATAAATTAAATATATAAAAACAGGAGGGGTAAGAATGAGTGGAGCAACTGCCTTCATGATTATTGCATTTGTATACTGGTTATTTTTAATAGGAGTCGGAATTTATGGGTTTAAAACAACTAAAAAATCAGAGGATTTTTTTATTGCCGGTGGCGGTTTAGGTTTTTTTGTATTATCTTTATCGCTATTAGCAACATATAACAGTTCTATTGCTTTAATGGGGCATACTGGAAACGTCTATGGGTCCGGTTTGTCGTATTTAACTTACTTAGGTGGAGCTCCGATAGCCATAAGTGTTTTAATTCCAATATTCTATAAACGAGTTTGGCTAATAAATCGTGGAAACAAATATCTTACACCTGCCGAAATGCTTGGAAGTTATTATAAGAGTGATTCGATAAGAGGAATGATTGCATTGATTGCATTAATGATGGGGGTACCGTACGTAGCGTTACAATTAATTGCAGCAGGTACCGCGTTTAATATTTTAAGTCAAGGAATCATTTCTGTATCAGCTGGAATGTATGTAATGGGTGGAATAATTGTTGTTTATGTAGTTTTAGGAGGCCTAAAATCTGCAGCAATTACAAATGCTATACAAGGATCCTTGATGACACTAGCCTTATTTCTTGGTGCGGTTTATGGGTTAATTTTAGTAGGCGGTCCAATGGGATTATTTAATGAGCTTGGATCTTTATCTAAAGATATGGTTATGGAAGGTAGAGTAATTCCAACCTCATGGCAAACCAACGCAACTTTGTTGTTAAGCATTGCAGTAGGGACAGTTATTGGTCCCCTTTCATTAACTTGGGCTCTATCGGCTAAATCAGAAAGAATTATTCATTTTTCCGGAATATTTAGTATCGTTGCTCAAGTTGTAATGTATATACTTTTGATTCCAACGATTGGTTTTACAGCAATGGTATTGCATCCGAGTATAAGCGTTACCGATGAAGTGTTACCTACTCTAATTAGTACGGGACCAAGTTTATTATACGCTCTCGTTGGATTGGGTATCTTCGCGGCGATAAATTCAACCGCCGATGCTTATTTACATGCCAGCGGGGCTATGACAGGGCACGACTTGTATAGGGTAATAACAAAGAGTACTGTTATCAGTCCATGGGTTGGAAGAATTGCCCAGTTGTTTGTTGTTTTTATTGGGTTAATATTTATTGCAGGCTCATCTGAATCAATTGTCTTTTTAGGTGCCTTAGCTGGTGGGTTAGGTATGCAAACTATACCAGCATTAATTGGGGCTCTATTTATTCCCAAATATAATAAACAAGGTGCATTATGGGGAATGATAGTAGGTGTTATTGTAACAATCATTACTGAATTTATTGTAAAACATCCTTTAGGGGTTCATTCAGGACTTTGGGGAGTACTATTTAACTTTTTAGTTATTTCAGTACTGAGTATTGTAATAAAAACACCAAACTACAGCAGAAATTATGACCACTTTCACGGTACATTAAAGGAATACTATAAAAAGAGCGCGTAATTAAGGCTAAGATAATCTTATCAGTTACAGAAAAATTACGTCACCGCTGAAAAAATGGGGTGCCCTCTGGATTAACATCCACTACAGAAATGAATAAGGTAGTCTCACGGCCTATGGCTTGTTAATGAATAGGGCTAGCAAGTCATAGGCTGTTGTTTTTTGATGGAGGAAACCCCAATTCTTAAAACAGCGGGAATATCGCTGAACAATGTTTTCCGTTTCAACTTTAGTTTAAATAATGCGTACTTTATTACCCAATATGTAACTTTTTACAACTTTTGTTTTATGCGTTTTGTGAGGAGGTCATACCCTTATAAACCGATAGAATCAAGACGTAGCAATTGTTCCAGGCACTTCCATGATTGGCGACAGCATCTTTGCTACCATTCCCCCGAGTCTCATTCCTTCTTTGTTCTCTCCATTATAATTGTTTCCTCATGATTCTAGTAAAGGGTCTGCAAAAAGAGACGAGAGAATGTAAGAAATCCAAGTTGGCTAACTAGGTGTGAAAAAACAGAAAACGCTTTTCAACTCCTAGTAAGTTATTGGTTTTCCTAACATTCTCTAATTCTTTTTTGATGCTACGCATTCGCCTGCTGTTCTCCCTTGACTTCCATTTTTCAGAAAAATACCTTTGCTGTCTAACAAAGAAAGGATATCTTCTCTACTGGGCATCACGTCTCACTTGGATGAACCACACTCACATTTAACGATCCAACATACGCTCGGTGAACAGCTACCACTTTATTTTTCATATTCAGGCATATTACAAATAGTATCTCTCTATCATCATCTCCGATAAATGATCTGGCAATCATTGCGTCATTTTCCGGCATCCGTACCGTATTCTCCTTCACTTGCATCTCCGTTTTCACCTGTTTGATTCGCTGGATTTCATAGATATTTTCCATTTCGGAAAACAACTAGAGCAAGGAGACAAATAAGAGGGAGCGATACCTCTTATTTTTAGTGGTGTGCCCGGCATGTGCGCACACTTTAGGGTTCGAGTCCCGAGCGGTGAAGGTCATTGTAACCGTTAGCTGAAGGCAAATCTCCGACCCGAGGAACACGAATCTCATAGAAGGCTGTCATTGAAAGGATGGAGTATGAAATACCGTATCTTACAGCTGAACCAATACCTTACCGGATGGTGCGGGTATTTCGCTAGCGGATACGAAGAGCATCTTTTCTAAACTGGATGCCTGGATTCGTCGCCGACTGAGAATGTGTCTTTGGAAGGAATGGAAACTTCCGAAGACTCGTAAGAGGAAGCTGATTGGTTTAGGTGTTCCTAAGTGGAAAGCCCATGAATGGGCGAATACCAGAAAAGGATACTGGCGAGTTGCGGAGAGTCCTGTACTAAGTAAAACCCTAAACAACTCTTACTGGAGTCGTTTAGGGCTTCGCAGTTTGTATGAAAGATATATTTTCTTACGTCAAGCTTAAAGAAACCGCCGTATACGGATCCGTACGGACGGTGGTGTGAGAGGACGGAGGTTAGTCACCTCCTCCTACTCGATTGCATTTTTTCTAACTTGCGTATGAACATATGAGTTTATTGTCTTTTCAGTTCTATTTTCTGAGTGACTAAAGTTCAAATTTTTGAGAATTATTATATTTTTTGTTTTTTTAGCTCCGACTTAACTACTGGATTTGAGTTATGACTGGTGTTTTTCATTTTTACTCGTGACATAGTTCCTTTCTCTTCTGGCGTTAGCCCACAACTCGTTAATATACTATATGATACAGACGATCTACAGCTTCAGGGATGTCCTCATCTTTAATATTTGCAAAGCCAAGAACGATGGAACACCCTTCCTCATTTTTAAATTCTTCCAACATAAATCTTTGAATTGTAGAGATTTCAAGTTTTTCTTGTTTTGCCCGTTGTTCGAGTTCATAAAACGGCTTATTGCTAGAAAAGTTTACCAGGAAGTGGAGCCCTGCTGAAGCATTCTTTATTTCTATTTCATTTTTAAATCTAGTTTGCAATTCTTTCAACAATAGTTTACGTTTTCTTTCGTAATGGTGACTCATTCGCTTCACGTGCCTTGTATATTCACCGTTTTCAATAAAATGATGAAGCGTAAACAAATTAAGCGTATTGCTACCTTGAACCCAAGTTGAATAATGCTTCCGATATTCTCGGAGCATTTCCGGTGGCAATATAAGATAACTCATCCTAGCGTTCGGGCTCAATGTTTTTGAAAACGATCCAACATAGATTACTCTTTGATTCCGGTCCAAACATTGCAATGAAGGAATATTATCTGTTCCATATTTAAATGCACTATTATAATCGTCCTCGACAATATATCTACCTTCCACACGAGTAGCCCAGTTCAGTACTTCAATCCGTCGGGAAATCGGCATAATCGTTCCAGTTGGGTATTGGTGCGACGGTGTAATAAAAAGAAAGTTCGGATTTATTTCTTCCACCTTATCAATATTGATTCCCTTTTTATCAAGATCAATTGGATATACATCAAAATGGTCTTTTAAAAATTTATGAATCCGATAATTACCAGGATTTTCAACAGCCACTTTTGTGTTTTTTTTCTGCAATTGCATTACTTGGCTGATTAGGGGCAGCGTACCGGAGCCTATTACTACTTGCTCCGGCTCACAAGTGACACCTCTTGTCATTGTGGCCAATTGAGCAATTGTTTGTCGTACAGAATAAGGGCCTTGCGGGTGAGGAATTTCCGTTAATTCCTTCCAATTTAGTTCGTATGCCTTTTTCTCGCATTTAAGCCATTCCTTAAATGGGAACATCGACATATCCACAGTAAAATGGGATAACGACAGCCAGTCTTTTTTATCCACAGTAGGTTTCTCGTATAAATCCTCAGGTAGCGCGCCTGTATTGGAAACTTCTTGCAAATTTGCGAACTTTGTAATGTTTTCTATAAAGTACCCTTTTCTTTCAATTGTATATATATAACCTTCCTCTAGTAACCGTTCGTATGCATTGGAAACTGAATTAATGCTGACCCCTAGTTGTTCCGCCAACTTACGTTTTGACGGCAACTTTTCATTGGATGGAATTTTATTCTGTAAAATTGCATCCTTAAATTGATTATAAATTGCCTGATAAATGTAAGTGGAATTATCTTTATCTATATGGAAAAAAATCATTATATCTTCCCCCTCTGGTACCCAAATATTCTAAAAACTGATTCTTTTCATTATACCAGAATATTTGTAATATATATATAACGAATTTTTGGGGGTGTGATAGCAATAACATAATGTCAATTGACGGAAGCAAATGTCCCAGAAAGGGGGCGATGAAGAAATATGAATACTTGTAAAAGTTCGAGAGTTGCGCTAGAAGCGGGGGAGGTAGGTGTAACAATACAACAAATAAAACAAGAATGACTGGAATCTTTATATGATTAATATTATCTACCGGAACAGACAATCCCCACTTTTCGTTACTTATGAAGGAGTAGAAAGATATTATAAAAAATCCCCGCAGTATCATTTCATTAAGTAAGAGGAGGTATTTTTATGACAACTGTTTTACATGTGATCAATCCTGCAACTGGAGAGTTGGTAGAAGACGTGAAAATCAATTCTGAGGAACAAATAAAAGCTGCTATCGAAAGAGGACATAGAAGTTTCAAACAATGGGCAAAAATAAATGCCCATGAGCGTGCTCGTTTGTTAAAAAAGTGGTCAGATACTATTCAAAGTAACAAGGAAGAGATTGCAAGAGTGATGACATTAGAAAGTGGGAAGCCGTTACGGGAATCTCTTGGCGAAGTGGATTATGCGACAAGTTACATTGATTGGTACGCAGAAGAATCGAAACGTCTTTATGGCCGTACGATACCTGCAAACACTGAATCCAAGCGCATTGTTGTAAGCCGCCAACCAGTTGGATTGGTAGCTGCAATTACTCCGTGGAACTTCCCGGCAGCGATGATGACGAGAAAAGCGGCACCAGCACTTGCGGCAGGTTGTACCTTTATTGTGAAACCTGCAGAGGACACCCCACTTACCACGATAAAATTAGTCGAGTTAGCTTATGAAGCAGGAATACCAAAAGATGTAATGCAATGCGTTAATGGTTACGGGAGCAATGTTGGGAAAGTTTTCACGGATAGTAAATATATTCGTAAAATTACATTTACTGGATCCACGCCAGTAGGGAAACTATTAATCAAAAATAGCGCTGATACCATAAAACATATATCTATGGAGTTAGGAGGACATGCACCGGTTATTGTTGCAGAAGATGCAGATTTAGATCTAGCAGTAGCACAAACGTTTGCATCAAAATTTCGGAATGCCGGTCAAACATGTATTTGTGCAAACCGTGTGTTAGTGCATGAGAGCATTGCCAAAGAATTTGCCGAAAAACTTACAGAAGAAGTAAAAAAATTAAAAGTTGGAAACGGTTTGGACGAGGAGACTAAGGTCGGTCCTTTAATTAATGAAAAAGGGTTCGATAAGGTAGTTTCCCATGTGGAGGATGCGATAGATAAGGGCGCCCAAGTTTTGTGCGGGAATGAATATAATGCAAATCGCGAAAAAGGTTACTACTTCGTGTATCCAACGATATTAACGAATGTTAATACGGAAATGAAAATCATGCAAGAAGAAACCTTCGGACCGATTGTACCAATTACAACATTCAGTACCTTGGAAGAAGCGGTGGAAATCGCCAATAGTACGCAGTATGGTCTTGCATCATACTTTTTTACGAATGATTATCGTACTGGTACGTATCTCTATGAGCAATTAAATTTCGGTATCGTCAGTTGGAATGATGGAAACCCATCTGCTGCGAATGTACCATTCGGTGGTATGAAGGAAAGCGGTCTTGGTCGTGAAGGTGGTATGGAAGGAATTGAACCTTATTTAGAAACGAAGTATTTATCAATTGGTGGAATTCCAACTGGTCCCTATTAAAAATTTAAACTGGTACTTTAATATAGTGAATATTTATATTATTGTATAGATACAGAATATACAGTCTATAAGAGAAATGAAGTATTTTGAAGGGAGGTAGTTTTCAGGATTATTACTAAGTTTTTGATGGAGGCTGGAAATCAAAATAAATATTTTCTGCAATGAAGGTGTTTCAGTCTATCCAGCCAAATAAGGGATTTTCTTAATAGTGTTTGGTTCTCTAAAAGTACACGAGGGACAAGTTGTTAACAACTTTGGATGGAGGGATACTTATAGAAATTAGACAATGATAATTCAAAAAAGGTATAGATAACCAAAACAGCTTTCAGATTTTAAAAGGTACTAAAATTATTAAATAGGAGGTAGAAAATGTTAAGAGTAGGAATTGATGTTGGTGGAACATTTACTGATCTTTATGCTTGGGATGAAGAGGCGACAGCATCTCACAAAGTACGAATGGCCAAGGTATTATCAACACCAAATGATCCTGTTATCGGAGTTATGAATGCGCTTGCAGAAGCGGGTATTCATCCATCAGAGATTGGTACAATTATTCATGGTACGACCATTGGTACAAATGCGTTGCTAGAACGTAAGTATCCAGAACCTGCGTTGATAGCTACAGCAGGATTCAGAGACACAATTGAAATTGGAAGACAAAAACGGTCGCATCTTTATGATCCCTACGCGACTAAACCTTCCCCACTCATTAGTCGTAATAGGCGCTTTACTGTGAGTGAAAAAATGGGTTCTGATGGGAAAACTGTAAAACCCGTAAAGAGGGAAGATGCCAAGCAAGTTGCTGAGCAAATTGCTCAACTAGGTATTAAAAATGTTGCTATAACATTCATTAATTCCTATGTTGATGGGCGTCATGAAAAGGAAATGCGGGACATTATTTTGGAAGTAATTCCAGATGCAAAAATTGCTTTATCATCCGAAACTAGTCCTAAAATGGGTGAACTTGGTCGGTTTGTCACGACTGCCATTCGAGCCTCCCTGTTCCCGATTGTTGAAAATTACATTTCTCGTTTAGAGAAAACTTTAGAAGATGCTGGCTGCACTGCACCTCTCTTTATTGTTAAAAGTAACGGCGGTATGATGAGGAGTGCTGCAACAAAAGAGCATCCGGAAGAACTTATCGAATCAGGCCCTGCGGGCGGGGTTGCTGCTGGTGGTCTTATTCATCACCTGCTTGATCAAAAAAACTTAATTATTACTGATGTAGGGGGCACGAGTTTTGAAGCGAGTCTTGTAGAAGAGGGTCAAGGGCTGGTAACTGATGAATATGAACTTGAATGGGAAATGCCAGTTATAACACCTATGCTTGATATCCGCAGTATTGGGGCAGGCGGTGGGTCAATTGCATGGATTGATGATGGAGGATCCTTGCGTGTTGGTCCTAAGAGTGCAGGTGCTGCTCCAGGCCCAGCTTGTTACGGAAAAGGCGGAACTCAGCCGACAGTAACAGATGCAAACCTGGTATTAGGTCGCTTGAATCCTACTTTGAGTGGGAAATTTCAACTTGATTACGAAGCTGCCGTTAATGCAATAAGCACTGTGGCAGAACCGCTCGGTCTATCTGTTATTGAATGTGCTGAAGGGATTATCGATATTGTATGTGAAAATATGGCGGATGCTATTCGCATGGTTTCAACGGACCGCGGTCGTGATCCGCGTGATCAGACATATGTTTCATTTGGTGGGGCTGGTGGTTTGCATGCTTATCGTGTAGCTCAGTCTGCGGGGATTAATCGTATTCTTGTGCCTTCATTTGTTGGTGTTGATTGTGCGACTGGGGCTTCTACAATGGATGTACGTCACGATGTTGAAGAGACTTTCTATGCACCAATAGAGGGGCTCAATCCCAAAGATCTCACCAATGCGTTTGATAAATTAGAAGAGAAGTGTCGACATTTGCTTAAGAGTGATGGCATTACTTCACAAAAAATGTCATTTGAGAGAATTGCATTAATGCGCTATGTTGGTCAATCGTACCAAGTTGCGACTCCAGTTCCTAATGGATCTATAAATCAGAACACACTCTTAGAAATTGCGTCAACTTTTAATAAAGAGCATAAGCGTGAGTACGGAGTCGCAAATGAAAACTTCCCTGTAGCTTTTGTCACTTTACGTATGACAGGTTATGGGAAAACGGAAAAACCAAAAGCAAGTGATTTAAAAATTGCATCGGGGTCAGGTATTCAGAAGGGCACATCGAGTATAAAAGAACAAAGAGAAACTTATTTTAATGGAGAAAAACATATAGTGGATGTGCATGATGTTAGTCTTCTTAGTAATGAACAAGAAATTGATGGCCCGGCAATTATAGAACATTCTAATAGTGAAATTGTTATCCCACCCAATGCACTGGCCGTTTTTGACCAATATGGATTTACCCATATTACTGTTGATAAAACTATTAATCAATCAAATAAGGAGGTTATGCAATGACCACCACTAACTATGAATCTTCACATCGCCAACTTGACCCTATTACCTTTGAAGTTTTGAGAAGCTCTTTTGTATATACATGCGAAAGAATGAGTCTAGTGTTAAAAAAGTCTTCATTTTCTCCAATCATTTACGACATGGAAGATTTTTCTACTGCTATTTTTGATCCAAACCTCGAGTTGATAGGTCAGGCTGCGAACTGTCCTGTCCATATTGCGGCTATGCACACCAGCGCACGGGCTTCTCTAGAAAGATACCCTGTAAATGAATTAAGTCCAGATGATGTAATCATTCTTAATGACCCATATAATGGCGGTACCCATACTAATGATGTCACGATGACAATGCCTGTATTTTATGACGGGGAATTACTTGGTATTGCAGTAACCCGAGCCCATTGGACAGACGTAGGTGGCGGGTTCGATACCCATGTAACTGGAGAAGGTCTACGTTTATCACCGTTAAAGATCTATAAGGGTGGAAAACCTAATAATGACCTTATTAATATCATAAGTAGTAATTCACGTACTCCTCAGTATATAGAGGGGGATATTCAAGCACAAATGGGTTCTCTACAGGCAGCTAAAGCTGAGTTAACACGTCTCGCCGACAAATACGGGGTCGATAAGGTCAGACAAGGAATGCGTGAAGTCCTAGATTATACACAGGAAATGACTAAAAAGGCAATCAGGCAAATTCCTGATGGTGAATATAATGCGAGCGATTACATTGATAGTGATGGATTTACTAATGATCCGGTCAGGGTAAGAGTAAAACTTGTAGTTAAAGGAGATCGGCTTGAACTTGACTTTACAGGAAGTGATCCCGTAACAATCGGTCCAGTTAACTCTCCTTACGCCAATACAGTTGCAGCCGTCTACTACTCTGTAAAGTTTTTTCTTAACCCTGATGCGCCAGGAAATGCGGGTATGTATCGACAAATTGACATTACAATTCCAGAAGACACTTGGCTAAATCCACGTTGGCCTGCCCCAACACTTGCGTGCACAACCACAACAGCTTCCAAGGTGGCTTCAGGAATTTGGTTGGCCCTAGCTCAAGCTATCCCTGATGCTATTGTTGCTCCAACATATGCTGAGTCAAACTGGTTTACCGCAAGTGCGTCTGATCCGAAAACAGGTGAGTCGCATATATTTTCAGACTTACCTGCTGGAGGATGGGGCGGAACACCTACTAATGATGGTATGCATGTAACGACAGATCCACTTGGAAACTCCCAAAATCTATCGGCCGAGGTTGCAGAGCTCATGTTCCCAATACGATATAATGCTTTTGAAATGCGGACGGATTCAGCCGGGGCTGGACGTTATCGTGGTGGCGTTGGAGTTCACCTTGAAATAGAATTCATTGGACGTGGAGAGTTAATTTGGATGACATGTTCCCGAACAATAGAAGGTTCTCCAGGTGTGAATGGAGGGTTACATTCTGCTCAACAAAGACAATTACTAAAGTCCCCAGATGGTCAAATTAAGACAATTGGTGGACTAGCAGAAGATGGGTCATGGCACTCACAAATACTAAGGGATATTCCTTTTCAGCCTGGCGAATCTTTTGTTTTTGAAAGTACAGGCGGTGGCGGTTGGGGCAACCCCCTTGAGCGTGATTCAAAACTTGTTGCTCAAGATGTACTTAATGATATTGTTTCCAGGGAACAGGCAGCTAAACTCTATGGCGTTGTGCTAACTGACGATTTTGAGGTTGATGAAGAAGCGACAAAATTAAAACGAGCAGAAGCCAGCATAAAATCTTAAATGGGTTAGGTTGTGTTAAGTTACTAACTTACCACATAAAAAAAAGAGATGAGAACTTCGAGGAAGCACAGCTTTTAGCATCGGAGCCTAGCTAGTTGGTAGATTCGTTAGCGATACTTTGAACGAAGTAAAAGTAATTTTCTATCTCGAGTTTATGGTCTTGGTATGTGGTAAGAGCAGGAAGTGCTAGGGCCGACGACTTAGTTGGCCTTAGCAGAAGTTCCTGTTCCTGACCTATCGAGAAGTTCGTCTAAAGACGCAAATTCTTTGTCGGCCTTTTAAAACAGTCTCTCGAAGGTGTGAACGAATGGGAGCAAACAAAAGAGTAAGAGTTTATTGGTTTGATATATAAATAGATTGTTGAATTCTTTAGGTGCTCGTCCTTGCTGACGGTATGTCATTCAGCTTTTGGAAGCCGGTAAACAATTTGTGGCGGGAAAATAGTAACGATTACAATGTGTTTCAGGTGCAATACATCGGTTGCGAGAGTATTCTAGATGTTTAGTTCATAACCGTATTATGTAGAGGGTCATCAAACAACACTTCTTCACAACCATATATTATCAGAAAAATTTTACTTTTATATCATACAGAAAGCCTAAACCTAAAATGTGGTGGAGGGCTAAGTATCATGTAAGTATATGTATTCAACAATGTTATTGAGGAGGATAAAAGTGAGAGTGAATTTAGGTAGAATAAGAAAAAGACTTAATGAAATGGGCGCCGTAGGAGCGTCGTCATGTGAGGGTATCTCTAGGCATGCCCTGTCTCAAGCGGATAAAAGAGCAAGGGATTTATTAGTTTCTTGGATGGAAGAGATGCAGCTTGATGTTCGATTTGATGATGTTGGTAATATATACGGGAGAAGAACAGGGAATAACCCAGAAGCAAAACCGATTGTCATAGGATCCCACCTTGATTCTATTATTAACGGAGGAAAATTTGATGGAGTTTTAGGAATTGTTTGTGGGCTTGAAGTGTTGGAAACGTTAATAGAAAACGAAATAACGACCACCAGACCGATAGAGGTTGTGAATTTTACAAACGAAGAAGGAGTACGATTTCCCCCACTTATGGCGGGAAGTGGTTTGATATCCGGAGATTATGAGTTGGATGAAATTTATAAACAAAGCGATGAAAAAGGTACTAATTTTTTGGATGAACTAAAAGCAATTGGTTATTTAGGTCATGAAAAAAACCGATTAAAAGAAGCTGAAGCTTTCATAGAATTACACATTGAACAAGGCCCAATACTAGACAAAGAAACAATACCTTTAGGAATTGTTGAAGGAATTATCGGTTTTTCTTGGCATGAAGTAACGGTTATCGGAGAGGCTCAGAATTCCGGACCAACGCCCATGTCTTTTAGAAAAGATGCTTTAAGCACAACAGCAAAAATGATTTCAGCAATTCAGAATTCTGCTGTCGAGATTAGTGATCAGTCAATGACAACGGTTGGGAAAATAACGGCTGAACCAGGAGATATTAATACAATTCCGGGGAAGGTTATATTTACAGCAGATATTCGTGCTGAAGAATCACAAAAACTAGATGATGGGGTTAGGCTTATAAAAAATAAGCTTAAGGAAATAGCATATGATGAAGGTCTAGAAATTACGATAAATGAAATTAAAACAATGAGACCTATCCAATTTGACCCTAATATAATAGGTGTATTAATAGATTCTGCGGAAGAGTTAAACTATAAATTTAAAAGGATGGTTAGTGGGGCAGCCCACATCGCTTCCCTCATGAATAACTTCTGTCCTACAGCAATGGTTTTTGTGCCCAGCATAGATGGTAATAGCCATTCTCCAAAAGAGAGGACAGATTGGATAGATATTGAAAAAGCTGCTAATCTTCTTCTTAGTTCTTTAATAAAAATAGATGAAGAGGGAATTAGTCGTTAAATGAAACCGTATAATATTTCTATTTTTGTCAGAGTTATTATAACTAAATAAAACTGTATTAATGGTTTTTAGGTCAGTGTCACAGAATCAGCCGGGAATTATCAAATAAAAAATGAGGGGGCTATTTATGGGGAAATTTAAAGACTCGTCCGTACACGATCTTTATAACTCAGACCTGTCGCCAGTAGAGGAAGATGAGAAAGAAGTCAAACCAATTGGATACGGATTTGTTTGGTTTGGGATAGCAATTCAAATTACATGTTTTATGAGTCTTTCCCCACTGGTTAGCTATTTTACCATTGGTCAATTTATTTTAGTTTTAATAATAGGGTCCACCCTAATAGGTATCCTTAGTCTTATTGCTCAAGATTTAGGTTTAAAATATGGTATAAGTTTTGCAACCTCAGTTTCAGTCGCCTTTGGATATAGAGGCGGTAGAATAACCAATATGATACGAATCTTTCCTAGTGTGATCTTTATTGGTTTAAACGCATATATAGGAGCGGTTGCTCTTAATGAACTTTTTAAGATGGTTTTTGGCTTCGAAAGTATAATTCTTGCTCTCGTTATAAATATAGGAATTTTACTTCCTGTTACATTGAACAAAATAAAAGGTATTGAAAAATTTATGTTCTTTATTGCTCCAATATTGTTTATTGTTGGTATATATATGTTTTATGTAGTTCTTACTGCTTATAATGTATCTTTTTTTGATACATTTAGCATGGGGAATTTACAAAATGAAAGCCCTTCCATAAGTAGGTGGCTTTTTAGCGTCACAGTAGTAATAGGTGTTTTTTCTAGTGTAGCCTTAGGAGTAAATGATTTCACTAGAGACTGTAAAAATGTTAGTAACAATAATAAATGGTTTCAATCCAACAGAGGATACTTTATCGCGGCACTCATGGGTCTGGTACCTTCCCTTGCGTTTTTAAGTACTTTAGGAGCCATAACCATTGCCCTTTCCGGACGTACAGATGCTTTAGTTGTTATATCCGAATTAATTCAAGAAAGGTCAATGATATTGGCAATACTACTTCAATTATTTATTGTACTGGCTCAGGTATCTACGAATGCTGTTGCAAACCTGCTACCGTCGACATATGCTATTTTGAGCCTTTTCCCAAAGAAATTAAGTTTCAAGACATCAATTGTTGGATTAACAATACTCGGTTTTATTTTAGTGCCCGTGGGAACAGGGGGGTATTTAGATTCTATTCTTTCTATATGTAGCGCTACAGCAGGTCCAGCAATGGCTATAATTGGAGTAGATTATTATATAATCAGAAAAAGAAATATAAGCCTTGATGCACTTTATAATTCTAGAGGAAAGTACCAATACTTTAAAGGTGTGAATATTGTGGCTTTTTCTGTTTATATAATATCAACCTTAATCGGCTTTGTATTTTTCTCGTATTTAAGCTTTTATGTCTCAACAACCCTGGCAGCTATTTTGTATTACCTGGGGTATAGGATGTTCAACAAGAAATATCCAGCTATGCTAACAGATGAAAATAATTATACAACAGAAGCTTCAGCATCTTGCTCTAACGACGTAACGCTTTAATCGGATGAGTGTTTTGAATTAATGAACAGTTTCTACTTTAAAAAATAGTAAAAACCTATAAGGGAAGAGTCAGTCTTGACTGGCTGGCTCGATCTCTGCATACTATACTATCTTATATCTTAAAGGCCAATTCCTGCTTGTATTGGTCTTTTTTTTTTTTGGTCCTTCTGCCCTGAGATCCTGCTACATCCGCCCTTGCTTTTTAAGAAAATTTAATGACTAAGGAAGACTGACTAGCATTTAACAAATGTTCAAGTATATTGGTGAATGAGAAAACATTTCTTCTTTCACGCGCAAATTGTCATCCGGTGTTTCAAAATAGGGTGGTCATTATTCTAGGTTTAGCATACTGGTGAAATATTATAAAACTCTCAATAGTGTAAATAAGAACAAACGTTCTTAGAAAGGTGGAAGCATAATGGGCAAGGTAAACGATCATGGAACCAAAAAATGGACTTCGTTAATGATGCCAGAGCACTATTCAGTTGTTATATCAGATATGGGAGGAGAAGGAATACAAAGAGAAACCCATTTTAGATGAGCAGAAGCTGCAGCACATTAACGCTCAGATGCAGCTGCCATACATAATAACTTAACATTAAATATTATCCCAACCATGACTATGAGACGGTCAGGTAAACTGCTGAAGATTGATTCTTGAATAAACACGTTCAGTTAAATGATGAGGACCGAACCATACTTCCATTGGATAGTATCCTGGATGTATTTATCGACTAGCCCTTCCGTTGAGGGGTGATTTTTTTGGGAATAATTGGTTTTAATGCAGGAGTTTGTTTATTCCTGTCGAATCTATATTATATAGTACTATTTGCTTATAGAATGATTAAGGAGAATAGACACATGAAAACTGAATACATGAAAGAAGCCTATGGGTTACTCTTTGAATTAGAAACCGGGCTGGCAATACATTGAAATGACAATGGAGAAAACATATGGGATCGGCTGGCGGATTCAAGCTCCCGTTGCGATGAAATACAACCCTACTCTAAACACTTCAACTCCTTCTATTACCACGAACTTATCTCCATGCTGCGTACATATCCCTGTTTTACTGATATCCCCTAAAGACGTTTACCTCCAGCTGCTAAAAACCGTTCCCATCCGAAATAAAATTGCTCATTGTAAGAGTATAAGTGATGAAGAAATGACCCAATTACAAGATACGTGCAAGTTAGCCAAGAGTTATATATGTTTTTTAGAAGAAATAATTAGCTATTTATAGCTGGTTAGAATTGATGTTAGCATTTTAATTGAACGCACAATATTCTTATGGCTCTAAAATAAAGTTATAATATTAAAATCCCCCCTTTCCTAGATACTTATCCCACAAAATGACCAATTGCTGAATTTAAAGAACACTATGTCTTAAGCCATTTATTTTAATATATATAGCAAAAATGAACTCATCCATGCAAGATTGTAAGTTTCTAAGATATGTTCTACGTCTATAATTTGGGAATTAAGAGTTAACACTAACTCCTTTTTATAACCCCCTTTATCATAATTATCTGTAATTACGCTATATTCTTCTATTACTTCTATTAAATGTGATAAGGAACTTCTTACCCCATTTGAAAACATTGGACTTTCATAGTTACCTTCCAAAAATTCTTTTAGTTTACTTAATGATAAGTCATTATCTATATGTTGCAAAACAACCCTTAATACCTTCTTATAAGCCAAATATGAATCTTGATCGGCTGCAACGGATAACTTTAGGGTTGCAAAAACAAATAATTGATAGGTACTGTAAACGGCTAGACCACGCTGGAAATATTCAAAAAACGATTCATTGGATTGCCAAAATATAAATGATCCTGATTCAAAATAAGTAATTGCACTAATTCCAATAAAGATAACTGTATACATCTCTATGAAATATACCATAAACTGTTTGAGTTTCTGGAAACCATACTTTGTTTTCTTACCGAATATTCCACTACCAATAATAACCATTACAATTAAAAATACCAATGGCAAGGATAGTACCATAATCCAATGAGTCATTTTATTATCCTCCTTACATACCTCATGAATAGTGTGGATTGTTGTTTAGTTAGCTCCAGTACATAATCCAAAGCTTTTCTCATTTATTTATTCGTTCCTAACAAATCATCAACTGATTATCTCATCCCACTTACTTACAAAATCACCTATGATTTTACCACTTCTAAATGAATAATTTTCCTGAATTTAAGAAAAGGATAACAATAGGTTCCTAATAGTCGGTCAAGCTTCCTTAGCTGCATGGATGGACTAAAAAGGAGGTTAGTTACAAGTTAGGTTTTACGGAAAATACGTATGGAAATTATGAAAGGCAACAGAGGTCAAACTCATTGTATACATTGATAAAAAAGCCGATCTATATGGGGTCATCCTGGATTATATCGTCTTTGGGGTGTTTCAACACGGGAGAATACCCGCGGGCAAATCGAGGAAATCATCCAAATCACATAAAGGAAGGAATTGAGCAACTGTTACACTCTAATTCATGCAGCTATCTTTGGACCTCTTGATCAAGAGGTTTTCGCTTTAGGCGATTGTTCTTTAACTTGAAGAGGAGTTTTACTAGGAACCTAAATATACGATAATATATAGATCAATTCGGAACTTAATATTATTAACAGTATAAGTGCAGCAGCGAGAGTGGCTTTTACCGTCCATAATTTTCCTTGCATTGATTGCATCCTAATCAGACGATTAACACGCGAAAATTGTCGATTCGGCAATATATAGGGCTAAAGCCACTCTACAAGTTATACCGACGGATATAGAAATGAAATCTATGGTTCTTCTTTTTTTATATGGGTTTGATATGTCGAATGCTTTAGAAGCTAGGGGGGGTAATGACCCATAAAACTTCTAGTATTTTGTTACCTGTATTTTTCCAGCTGTGGTGTAAACGGCTGGAAAAATTGACTGTATCACCTTCGAATAAAGTAAATGTTTGATTATTTACTGTTAATTCCATCTTTCCAGACATAATTATTATACACTCTTCATCGCTATTATGACTATACGGCTCCCCGCTTTCCCCTCCAGGCTTTGTAATAGAGTATATCACTTGTATTTTCCCGTCTAGTTTTGTAAGTAAATAGTCTTTAGTGAGAGTCGGTTCAGGGTAAAAGAGATGGTTCCGGTCTTTTTTTCTAACTATACTCACCTCGTTGGTTTTGTAATCCTGTATATTACCATTCTCAAATAAAGAAGCTAAAGGAAATCCTAACACCTGAGCTATTTTCTGCATAGAGGCAATTGAAGCAGTTGTTAATCCCCGTTCAAATTGACTAATAAAGCTTGCAGTGAGTCCGGTTTGCCTGGCGATATAATTTAATGTTAATTTTTTTGATAAACGAATCGTACGTAATCTTTGACCCACTTTTTTTGTATATTTATCTTCTCTAGATCCGCTCAATATTTTACTGCCCCCTTTGATAAGCTACAACTTTTATTAATGATAATATAATATATTCATTCAAATAAAAAAAGGAATACAAGAAGGATCCAGATATGTGCTATAAGCCATCGAGCTTTCAACGGCTACTTTAGTGGGACTCACTTAAAAGAGACAGGGTATTAGTACCATTAACAATTGTATTTCCTAAGTAAAATCCTTTTATTATTTTTATAAAATTCAGTATTGACTGTTTAATAAAATTTGTTAAAATATTCATTAATTAACTAATATTTAATTTCTAAAATGATGGAGGTAAGCTTATGACAAATGGTAAATACCCTAAATTACTCTCTGCTTATAAAATTGGGGACGTAGAAATTAAAAACCGTATTATGACAAGTGGTCACCAAACAACGTTAGTAAAAGAACATTTACCAACAGAGGATTTCACCGCGTATCATACAGAACGGGCGAAAGGAGGGGTTGGTCTAATAGTTATGGAGGCCCATGGTGTTCATAAAACAGGTCTTAATACTCCTTTTGCTATCGATGCCAGCCATCCAAAAATAATTGATCTTCACAAAAAGACCGCTGAAAAGGTACATCGATACGGAGGGAAATTATTCGCTCAATTAATTCATCATGGACGGGAAGCTTATGTTAGTGAAGGTAGTAATGACGTTGTTGCCCCCTCTGCAGTACCAACGGAGAGGTTTCATATTATACCAAGGGAGTTAGAAGAAGAAGAAATTGAAGAAATTATTGATGGATTTGTAGTAAGTGCTCTTAACTTGAAGAAAGCTGGACTAGACGGGGCAGAGTTTGTGGGTTCCCATACTTATTTATTTGAGCAATTTTGGAGCTCTGCAGTAAATAAGAGAACTGATAAATGGGGTGGTTCTTTTGAAAATAGGATGCGGTTTACAACAGAAGTAATTAAAAGGGTACGAGAAGCTGTGGGGGCAGATTTTGTATTAGGAATGAGGATGTCTTTAAATTCAAAGGATGACATAGGGACTTCGGGAAAGGAGTCTCTTAAAATAATTGGTTATCTTCATGAACTGGGAATGCTTGATTATTGGAGCTTAGTAATCGGTTCATCTGCCAGTTATAAAGGTAGTACTTATATTGTCCCTCCGGCTAGTGAATCAGCCGCGCAACTTTTTTCCGAAGTAAGCAAAGTCAGAGGGATTATTGGGAAGACACCTTTAATTATAACCTCTAGAATATACAAGCCAGAAATAGCCGAGAAATTAATTGATTATGAATACGCCGATGTTGTAGGTATGACAAGAGCTTTAATAGCTGATCCCTATCTTCCTTCTAAAATATTACAAGATAACGAGAAACAAATCATACCGTGTATTGCTTGTAATCAAGGTTGTATTGGTCGGTACCAAGAACATCTACCTATTCGTTGTACAGTTAACCCTGTCACAGGTCGTGAGAAATACTTTACAGATTTACCAAAGGCTGATAGTAGAAAATATTATTTGGTCGTAGGAGGCGGACCTTCCGGGATGATGGCGGCGATTACATTGGCTAAGCTAGGGCATGACGTGACAATATCTGAGAAGAGTGATGAGCTCGGTGGACAATTAAATATTATTCGAGGTGCCATAAACAGAGGTCAAGTTGAAAGCTGGCAAACATACCTTACAAATGAATTAAAAAGATTGAATGTAAAGATAAAAAAGGGCAAGAGATTCAATATGGAAGAAATAGAGAGTAAGAGATTTGATGGGGTAATTGTAGCAACTGGTTCGAAACCACTTATACCAAAGATGTTTTCGCAGACAAACATTCCTCTTTACACATCGTGGAATGTTTTAAAAGGAGAAACGATAGTGGAGGATAATGTATTAGTTCTAGATTGGAAAGGGGATTGGCCTGGAGTAGAAGCAGCGGAATTTTTAGCTTCGAAGGGGAAGGAAGTAGAAATTGTTTCTCAGAGTTATGGAATTGCAGAAGCCCTTCAGCAGTACAAACGGAATAAGTTTCTTGAGCAAATGGATAAGTTAGGAGTCAAGCAAACACCAAATTTTAAACTTGTCGAAGTGAAAAAAGATAATGTAGTTTTGGAACACTTATTTAGCGGTCGAACTGAAGGTCGTAAACCCGGTGCGATTGTAATCACCCTTGGTCAAGACTCTTCTGATTCTTTAAATGAGTATCGACTATTAAAGGAACGTTTCAAAAAAGTTTTTAGGATAGGAGATGCTAAAAGTCCTAGAACATTAGATGAAGCTGTATCTGAAGGGTTTAATATAGGATTAAAGCTTTCCAAAGCTAGTGAGGAGGAGATGATGTATGGGTGAGTTGATTTTTTCTATCTTTTATGGAAGCGCTTTAATACTTATTGGGTTGTTTGCAAAATATATGATGAATAAATTTAAGAATGAAAATGAAAGAATTGAAAGACTTCATAGTGAAAAGAATGTAGCTGAATAAAATGTTTCTCCACAGTTTGTTTACTCTCAGACTGTGGAGACATATTTAATTATTTAATACTTTAAGAAATGGAGTGATTGGATGGCGTATTTGATTGGGATTCTCATAGCATTTTTATTGTTTATTTTTATTGGAATAATTTTAGCAAAAAAAGTAACTAACATTGATGATTATTATGTTTCAGGACGGAACGCTCCAACTTTATTAATAACCGGTTCTCTGGTTGCATCATTTTTAAGCTCAGTTACCTTTATGGGAGAGGCTGGTTTTTCATATCAAGGCTATCCAATTGTCCAGTTGATTCTAGTTATATTTAATGCAAGTGGTTACGTGTTAGGAGCATTTTTCTTTGGGCGATACTTGCGCAGAAGCCAAGCTTTAACTGTTCCTGAATACTTTGGCAAGCGATTTGATTCACAAAACTTACGAAAGGTTGCAGGAATAACAACAATTCTAGGTGTATCTGCCTATATTATAGCGGTTACTCAGGGTGGAGCATTATTATTCTCCTCGGTTTCAGGTCTTTCTTATGGTCTTTCTCTAATTATTATATGGATTGCATACACCTCTTTTACATTCCTCTCAGGAGCTAAGGGTGTATTGGTAAATGACACGATTATGTTCATCATTTTTTTAGTTGCCACTGTAGTTGGTGTTCCTTTTATTTTAAATGCAACAGGGGGATGGCCGAATGCTATTCTAGAGACCGCATCTTTGCAATCACATCAAGGTATTCTTAGCTGGCATGGAATGATTGGAACAGATGCTTATTTTAGTACACCTGCTGAAGCACTAACGTGGGCAATAATACTAGGTCTGGTATGGGGGACAGTTGTTGCTGTTAGTCCTTGGCAAACTAGTAGGTACTTAATGGCTAAAAGTGAACATGTTGTAATTCGATCAGGAGTTATCGCAACGATTTCGATTTTTGTAATTTACCTATTTCTTCATATCGGGATGGCTACAGTGAATTTGGTGAATCCAAATATAAATCCAGCAGAAAATGTATTTATTTGGTCAGCGATAAACCTTATGCCAACATGGTTGGGGATTATTGTAATTGTTGGAATAATGGCAGCTATTTTATCTTCTTGTTCCACATTTCTACAACTTATAGGTAACAGTGTTGCTCATGACATACTGATCAATAAAGAAAAAAATAGCAGTGTAGTTTTGAAATTTAGTCGAAACACTATGTTGGTTACTAGTTTGGTTATTCTTTTTATAACATACTGGCAGCCACCAGCGGTTATGTGGATTGGTTACTTTGCGGCCACGTTGTTTGCAGCTTCCTGGGGGCCGGTCGCATTCTCAAGTATTTATTCTAAAACAATCACAAAAAAAGCTGCTTTTTGGAGTGTAATCGTTGGTTTCCTAAGCGTTGTAGGGGCTGAATTATTTCAAACATTTGTAATGGGGCTACCTGTTTATTTACATCCAGTAATAATAGGTACTGTATTATCTACCTCTGCTATAATTTTCATCTCGAAGTCAGAAAATGTTACAGAAGCGGAGAGAGCATTTCAGCAGAAAATACTGCAGGTACCAGAAACTTTTGAGGATGTTAATGAAGTAAATATTACTGAGAAATATCCCAATGCACTTATAATAAGTGGAGTCCTATTAATCGCTATCACTATTGTTTTCTACTATACTCCTTTGCATCTTTTATAAAGTTGTTTCTATAACAGTAATGGAATAGATACTTTACGCTCGATCACTTGGATGTTCTTGAGGTTTTGTACCAACTAAACCATGGATACCTTTAGGGAGATTTGGTTTAAATGGGGTTGAACATATGGATGAATTTCCTTAGTCTATCCTGCTAACTCAATGGTGAGCAATGTAAGAAGAGTCTCGACTTTTGATCTAATTTATTATCAGAAAAACGTAATATTATTTGGTTAAATTTGAGTAATAAATAAGAGTCATAAGAAAAGGAAGGAGTATTGATATGAAACTCAAGATAAAAAACCCTGCTACTGGGCAACTTGTTCAGGAAGTACCTATCAATACAGAAGAAGAGATTCAACAAAAATTAAAAAGGGGGCATGAGAGTTTTAACAATTGGTTTAAAGTTAATGCCCATTATCGTTCAAAGTTATTAAAAAAATGGTCAAATAAAGTGCAAGGAGCAAAAGAAGAGATTGCTAAAACAATTACTCTAGAAAGTGGAAAGCCAATTCAGGAATCACTTAATGAAGTCGATTATGCAACAAGTTATATAGATTGGTATGCTGAAGAGGCTAAGAGAATCTATGGACGTACAATACCGGCTAATTCTGAATCGAAACGCGTTATTGTGACGCGTCAGCCGGTTGGACTTGTTGCTGCTATTACACCTTGGAATTTTCCAGCAGCAATGATGACTCGGAAAGCGGCGCCAGCCCTAGCTGCAGGTTGTACATTTATCATTAAACCGGCTGAAAACACCCCATTAACAACGATAAAGTTGGTTCAATTAGCACATGAAGCCGGAATTCCAGAAGATGTTGTTCAATATGTGAATGGGTATGGAAATGAAGTTGGAAAACTATTTACAGCTAGTACTTATGTTAAAAAAATCACGTTTACAGGATCGACAACTGTTGGCAAATTGCTCATGAAGGATAGTGCAGACACGGTAAAACACATATCTTTGGAATTAGGAGGGCATGCACCACTGATTATCTCGGAGGACGCTGACATTGATTTTGCCGTATCACAGACAATAGCCTCGAAGTTCAGAAATGCTGGCCAAACCTGTATTTGCGTTAATCGTGTATTAGTTCACGAAAATATAGTTGATGAATTTTCCGAAAAACTAACAAAAGAAGTAGTAAAATTAAAGGTTGGTAATGGATTAGAAAAAGACATAAACATAGGCCCAATTATTAATGAAAAAGGTTTTGATAAAATCATTTATCAAATAAACGATGCGATGCAAAAGGGAGCAGAAGTGCTTTGCGGGAATAACTACAATGCCAATAGGGATGCCGGTTGTTTCTTTATTCATCCCACTGTATTAAAAAATGTTAATGAAAATATGGCTATCATGCAAGAAGAGACCTTTGGGCCTGTTATCCCACTTACTACATTTAAAGAAATAGAAGAAGCAGTAGAAATCGCTAATAGTACTCCCTATGGCCTTGCAGCTTATTTTTTTACCAATGATTACAGAACAGGAGCTTATTTCCATGAGAACTTAGATTTCGGAATAGTTAGTTGGAATGATGGTGCTCCATCTGCGGCACACACACCATTTGGTGGTATGAAAGAAAGCGGATTAGGACGAGAAGGTGGAATCGAAGGAATTGAGTCTTATCTAGAGACAAAGTATTTGTCAATTGGGGGATTGAAAAAGTAGTTATTAATAGTACAATTATTTTACCGTACGAAAATCAAATAAATCTGTGAAGTATGGACGCACGGATATAAACCCATCACTCCCATAGATTATAAAAAAGCCCTAGAGTGAGGTGACCCCTAAAAGTTAGAGTTTTATATCAAGCAGTTAATTGGCTGTTGTGAAGACGGTACTGAACCGGACTCATACCGGCCAATTTCTGTTTAATACGATTGTTATTGTAATAATTGATGTAAGACTCGATATCCCTTTTTAAATCTTCGTAAGTGCGAAGAGACTCTCCATGGTACATTTCCTGCTTCATTAGTCCAAAGAAATTCTTCATCGGTGAATTATTGATGCAGTTTCCTTTCCGAGACATTGGAACACGTTGTGTTCTTTTAGAGTTCTGCCCCATTTCCTGTGCTGATAATGCCATCCTTGATCAGAGTGTATAGTTGTCCGGTACTTGATTTTAACCATTTGGAGGACGTCTTTCAGTGGCTTCATCACTAGACCTAGTGTCGGGCGCATACTAATTCCGTATGAAAGGATCTCTCCGTGATACATATGAGGTATAAAATTTATTATCTCTTCAAAGCAATTCTATATAAAGGAATTATTTCTCTAAAAAAGAAACCTTCTAAATCGAACCATCAAAGAAGCGAGTGAAGATTTACAGTTAAATGAGTGATTGACATAGGATAAATTTTTAAACAATTGGAAGGGGAAATAACGTGAGAGTGCTAGATTGTTCAACAGTTGACACAGCTTTAAAGTCTTTATGTGAATTGCTTAGAACTGACGAAGCAACTTTAGATATGTATATTGAGAGTAATAAGTACAGAGTAACTAATAAAGATAAATGCTGGTATTATGATAACCTCAAAATTGAAGAGGTATTAGACTTTTTTAATTTACGTAAAGATGAAATTCTTCCTGATAAATTACTTATGTTTCATCTTACTTCTGGAATTGATGATAGGAGCTTTCGACAGTATGGAATCTTGAACTTACAATCTATAATTAAAAATGATATTTTATCTTCTTTTTTTACTGCTTCGGGGGTTAAAATTCAATATGAGGAAGGTTCGGCACCATTAATTCATTTTAAGGGAAAAGTTTTCGAAGATGAGATGCTTTTTCATCGTTTTAACTCAGATAGATGTATTAACGGTTTTTTGATTAAGGAAGATGCTGAAAGTAATTCAAATGTAGGACATATTAGAGAATGCCCTGAATTTATATGGGATATTAGCAAACTTATTCAGCTGCCTGGGTTGATTGGAAAATGGAAAGAAAGTGCCAAATCAATGAAAATGTCACTCCTAGTGAACTTTGAAGATATCAATTATTTTGAACCTGCGGAATATGTAATAAAGGCAGTAGAATATGTTTTATTTAAAAAGACAAATTATTGGGACCCTGACCAGAATTTTATGGTTTTCTTAAATGAAGAAGTTTGTATTTCACCTGAAAATATAACCCAGATAGATGAACTCTAAAATAGTGAATGCATTTTTGTGGCCTATAGCACAAGACTTTGTTGCATGCTTTATTACTCAAAATTGGTCACAGAAAAAATATAAAAGCGTATTTTAAAATATTGATTTAACAAGTGACAATCACTCAAAATGCTCATATGACAGCTTTTATATAATTCGCTACCATGATTAGGGGTTAAGACGTAAGGGGCGGCATGATGTGATAACGCCCAAAACCCTTTCAACATAGGGTTTGAGAACAATTTGACTGGATTTTGACTGGTTTTAAAAAACGTTTGCTAAATCTAGGTCCTCTCAAGAGTTTATAAACTATTGAGGGGATTTTCTTTTAATAGGTGACCGGTAAGATAAGCTATAAATAATCTATTAGGATAGAGGGAGACACTGTTAGCCGGTTCTTTTAATAATTCGTCGTGTAATTAGCCGAACGATCAAACTGGTCCAGTTTGGTGATGACTAATGTATATCCGAGTCAGCTAATCGATTGATGAGCTCATTGAATTTTTTCACCTTCCTCGCTTAGCCCCTGTTACAAAATCCTGGTAAGTTTCCTCGCACCATTCTTGTTACGAGGTTGAATCTTTCCTTCTAAATCTTGATTACTGGTTGATCCCCTCGCGTACCCAAATTTCATAGCATTACGCTTGATAATTAACCATTTCTTTATTCTTAAGTATTTTGATGAGTAACAGACTATTCCCTGATTGCTGGAAATATTAATCACAGCTTTTATTCGCTAGAGTTAGTAGTACTAACAAATAAAAACTTAATAGGGTTTTCAGTTTTATTGAACCAATTGTGAGGTTTACTTGAATCTAAGTGAATACTATCTCCAGAATAAAGATCATACTCGTTTTCATCCAAAATAATAGTTAATGTCCCATCTATAACATAAATAAACTCTTGACCTTCGTGTGAAAAGGGGATGCCTCTTTTATCGCCTGGCAGTAATGTGACTAGGACAGGAACAAATAAAGGATTGGAAACATTCCCGGAAAGGTCAGAATAAGTAAAAGATTGTTTTTGTATGGTTTGCTCGTCACTTGCTCTTCTTATCATGCCTTCGTCAACTTGTATATTATCAGGAAAAAAATAGCTTGGACTCACTTCAAGAGCTTCGGAGATTTTCTTAAAAGACAATAATGTTATAGAACAAAGTGAACGCTCTACTTGTGATAAAAAACTTATAGATAAATTTGTTTTTTCCGAAACTTCTTTTAGTGTCATTTTTCTTTCTTTTCTTAGGCTTTTAATTAAACTTCCTATTTCTTCATTCATGAGTACACCTCAAAATCAGTATATGTTCAATTAATCTTAGTGTTGTTATTTAACCAAATTATATAGGAATACAGAAATAATTAAAACACGAGGGTGTAAAGATTACAAAGAAGATCGAGGGATGATACAGCATAGCTCATAATGGATACTTTGCATAAAACAGCATAAGTATTTGAATTTTAAGGAAACATAAAGTATAATTTCAGTAACACTTAAATTTCACACATGATAGCTTTTAAAAACTCTAATTAACAAGAGAATATATATTTTTTTGTTTAATAATTTCAGTGTCACTGTAACTTGGTAGCGCTTACTAAAATCAACCTTTCTCTTAAGGTATAGTTTCTGCCATAAAGATACTAATATTTTGCGAATACTAGTTTTTACTAAGAGTAAACCGATGGAGGCTTAATAATGAATAAGGATGAATTGATCATATGTAGGTGTGAAGAAGTGAATTATCAAACTTTAAGAGTTACAGCTCAAAAATACCAATGTACATCCAGAGAGTTGAAACTACGAACACGGGCAGGCATGGGGTACTGTGGGGGGAGATCATGCCGTCCAATGGTGGACAAAATTCCGAATTCAAAAGAAAGTAAGCAAGATCGCACATATATATCACTGAAATATCAACCACCTGTTCGACCAATGAGGTTTGAAGATTTAGGGGAGGAATAGGGAATGACGCGAAGAATCTTAGACCACCCTATATTGGGAAGAATTGAAGACTCTAATTATGTATCTTTTCAATTTGATGAAGTAACTTACCAAGGAATAGAGAATGAGTCATTGGCTGCTGCGTTGTTAGCTAATGGCATTCGAAAGCTACGTTATCATGAAGAAAGTGGAAGAGCTAGAGGAGTTTATTGTAATATTGGTCATTGCTATGAGTGTAGGGTTACTGTAGACGGAAGGCCAGGGGTTAGAGCATGTTTAACACCTGTTAAGGAAGGGATGGTTGTCGAAAGTGGCAAATCTATACCTTCTAGAGAAGGAAGGGTGATGGCTGAGGATGAATAAGTCAATCATTATAGGAGCGGGGCCCGCAGGACTTACCGCAGCTGCGACTTGTGCAGAAAATGGAATGAACGTCCTGGTTATTGACGAGTACATGAGAACTGGAGGCCGGTTGCTGGGACAACTATATGAAGAACCAGATGGTAGTTGGTGGAATGGAATTAAAGAGTCACGCAATCTATATGAAAAAGCCGTTGAGCTAGGAGTTGAATTTCGCTTGAATACTCCGGTCAATAATTTGGAAAATGATAGCGGCGTTTGGACTATTTATACTGAGCAAGAAATTTTTCAAACCGAACATCTATTATTAGCAACTGGAGCGGCAGAGTCTCCAATTCCTATTCCTGGGTGGACGTTGCCAGGAGTTATGTCGGTGGGGGCAGCCCAAGTGATGACAAATGTTCATCGTGTTCAACCTGGCGATCGAGGAATTATTATTGGCGTGAATGTCTTGTCTGCTGCAATCGCAATGGAATTAAGTTTAGCAAATATAGAAGTAGTTTCACTAGCTTTACCAGAGAAAAACCTTATCACTCAAGAAACCGCGAATCCAAAAGAGGTTATGAAATCTCTGCTACATGTATCTCATATGGCTCCCTCTAGGTTCGCTCGCTGGGGTAGTAGACTTATGAAGAACAGTTTTATGCAAACGTTAGGAGTTAATTTCTATCCTAAGAGTGGAGTGAAAATGTGGAACATTCCAGTGCAACTTAGAAAAGCTGTTACAGAAATTTATGGTGACGATAAAGTAGAAGGAGTCAAACTAGCTACGATTAATGCCAAAGGAGAGATTGTTCCGGGAAGTGAAGAAAATATTGCTTTAGACTTTGTGTGTATTGCAGGAGGGTTATACCCTCTGGCCGAATTAGCTGCTGTCGCAGGGTGCCCGTTCTATTTGGTAGAAGAATTAGGTGGCTATGTTCCATTACATAATGAAAGAATGGAAACTCCTCTGCAAGGGCTTTATGTCGCAGGTAATATCACCGGTATTGAAGGAGCCAAAGTTGCTACTTCTCAAGGAAGAACTGCCGGGTTATCTATGGTTTGTCACGCCACGGACAATCAACTGGAGGATGAGGTTCAATACTCTATAAAACAAACTTCTAAAACTAGAGAGGAAGCTCATATACAATTTCATCCGGAAATAGATAAAGGACATACAAAGATTTTAAATCAATGGAAATCTTATCATTCGGAAGAGTGAGTGAGAGGGGTATTTTATAACACCAGGGAGGAATTGATTTGGCAAATAATCGTTATTGCGACGTTGTAGTAATCGGAGGCGGTATTGTCGGTTCGGCTATCGCGTATTATTGTTCGAAGTCTGGATTGGATATTACCCTTCTGGAAAAGAAAGAGTTGGCTAGTGGTACGTCTTCTAAATGTGACGGCAATATCTTGGCAGTTGACAAAGATCCAGGTTTTGATAGTCAGATGTCTTTGAAAAGCCAAAATCTGGTTCATAAATTAAAAGAGGAACTCGAGATTCCGTTTGACTATAGGAATCCTGGCAGTGTGTTGGTTTGTGAAAACGAATTGGAAATGGAGACTGCGCAGCGATGGGTTGACCAACAACAAGAAGCGGGGCTGGATTTCAGGATGTTAGACCGAGAGGATTTACGTAATGAGTCATCTTATTTAGCTGATGATCTTTTCGGAGGTCTGGAATGCCGGACTGATTCTATAGTAAATCCCTACATGTTGACATATGCAATGGGGGAAGAGGCAAAAAAGTTCGGGGCGAAAATACATACTCATACGGAAGTGAAAAATCTATATAAAAATCAAAAAAAGATATTTGTTTTAGAAACCAACAACGGTACTTTCACTGCAAACAAAGTAGTGAATGCATGTGGGGCGTGGGCTCCATATATCGGAGAAATGTTAGACATAAATATTCCCATTAAACCACGAAAAGGGCATGTCATCGTCGCCTCAAGACAGAAGACTGTTGCGACTAGGAATGTCATGGAATTTGGTTATCTTATATCAAAATTTGGTGGAGAGAGGCAGGTAGACCCAATTACTGAGAAGTATGGAGCTGCTCTAGTGTTTGAACCTACCGCAAGCCAAAATTTTTTAGTAGGAAGTAGTCGTCAATTTAATGGTTATGATACAAAAGTAGATCATGATGTTGTAAAGCACATAGCCAAAAGAGCGGTACGCTTCTTCCCTAAGATAAGAGATATGACCGTAATTAGAACATATGCCGGGCTCCGCCCGTGGACGATCGATCACCTTCCTATCATCTCACATGTAGAGGAGGTTCCAGGATTCTATATAGCAGCTGGACACGAAGGAGACGGAATTAGTTTAGCTGCTATCACAGGTAAAGTAATCGAAGAGATGATAAATGGGGTCGAAACCTCTATACCTACTGAACCTCTTCGTTATGATCGTTTTAGTATGGAAGAGAGAGTATGACTACATTTATTTCTATGAAGGAAGAGTTTTCTTTACATTATTGTAACTGTAGAACTTATTTAAAAAGTATTAGTGACTGTGAAAGAGAGGATGGTACAAGTGTTAATTTTAACTGCTGAAGAACAGAAGAAACTTATAGATATGAATGAGGTGATTGATTACGTAGCTGTAGCATTAAAAGAGTTTTCATCAGGGCGAACAGTAACTCCTATACGTGCTGCCTTGCCGTTTCGGAAAGGAGAGAACACATCCCTTGTTATGCCTTCGGTAGCTGAAGAGCTTGAAAGCGTAGGGGTAAAAGTCGTAACTGTAGCTCCTAATAACAAAAAAATAGGTAAGAAAACGATTAATGGAGTTGTCATGCTTTCTGACTTTGAAACGGGGGAGCCTATATCTCTATTAGAAGGATCCCATTTGACAATGGTTAGAACTGGTGCTTTGTCAGGGGTAGCTACCAAATATTTATCTCGTGAAGACTCAAAAAAACTATGTGTTATTGGTACGGGGGAGCAAGCGAAAGGCCTCGTTGCTTCTGTATTGGCTGTACGTGAGATAGAGGAAATTTTGCTATACAACCGAACAGCTCAAAAGGCACAAGAATTCGCTGAATATCTCAAAGAAAACTTTCATAAGAGCGTGCACGTATATACGAATCCTAATGAGGCCGTAAATGATGCTGATATTATTGTTACAACCACAAATTCTTCAACTCCTGTATTTTCACAAGAGTTAAGGCCAGGCGTGCACGTAAATGCTGTTGGATCATTCAGGCCAACGATGCAAGAATTGCCTTCTCATGCTGTATCTTCTGCAGACAAGGTGGTAGTAGAAGCGATAGAAGCTGCTTTAGAAGAAACGGGTGATTTGTTAGTACCCATCCAAGAAGGTGTTTTTAATTCAGAGGACATTTATGGAGAACTAGGAAGAATAGCCAATGGTGAATTGAAAGGAAGAAATAGTGATAAAGAGATAACGGTATTTGAATCGGTAGGAGTAGCTGTGGTTGACATCATCGTAGCCCAATACATTTATGACAAAGCTGTAAAGAATAATGTAGGAACGACAATTCAGTTTTAAATTCGATACCCTAATGATAAGTGGCGAAAATCATTCAAAAAGATGACTTGAGAAGGTGTTTTTTTCTATAATCCCCTCCATATTCATTCAAAAAATGTAAGCGGTTTAAGTTTGGAGTATTAGATATAAAAAATGAAGGAGGAATTGGTGAATGAACGATTCATTGCCATTTTCAAAAATTTTAATTATAGGTCTTATGCTTTTTGCTATGTTTTTGGGAGCCGGAAATGTCATCTTCGCACCAATAGTTGGACAGCAAGCAGGAACAAATACTTGGATTGCTATGACAGGATTTTTAATAACAGGTGTAGGGCTCGTTCTTTTAGCAATTGTGGCCCTAACACGTGGCGGAGGAACAGTAGAAAAATTGGCTAGCAGAGTGCATCCTAAGTTTGCGGTGGTATTCTCAGTTCTCCTTTTTTTAGCGCTTGGCCCTTTCTATGTCATCCCAAGAACAACTTCTGTGGTTTATGAGATAGCGATAAAACCTGTTATAGGAACTGAAAACACAGCGATATATTTATTCGTTTTCTCCTTTTTATTTCTTCTGTTCACTATACTTCTATCTTGGAATACAACAAAATTTGTAGATCGTTTAGGGAAAATCATAACCCCTATATTCGGAGTTTTGCTGTTGGTCTTGGTGATAAAATCTATTGCTACACCAATGGGTAGTCTAGGTTCTCCTCAAGGAGAATACGTAAGTGGAATCTTTTTGAAGGGTTTCACCCAAGGGTATTATACTATGGATGTTTTAGCTGCCTTTGTATTTGGCGGTATTTTCATTAAGTCGATTAAGGGGTTAGGTATAAAATCAGAAAAAGAAGTTTCAAAGTTATTTGTAAAAGCAGGGTTGATTACAACTGTTGGTTTAGTAGCTCTTCAAGTATCTATGGCTTGGATCGGCGCCACAAGTATAGACGCAATCGGTTATAAAGAAAACGGAGGAGAAGTATTAGCACAAAGCTCAGAATACTTGCTTGGCCAGGCGGGCATATATGTAATTGGGCTGGTTATCCTTCTAACTGGAGTGACTACTAACGTTGCTTGTTTAGGGGCTGTTTCTGAGTACTTCGAAAAAATCCAAGCGTCTGTGTCCTATAAGAAGTGGTTAATAGTATTTGGAGTATTAAGCTTAGTTTTTACCAATTTTGGGCTAAATACTATTTTGACTATGGCTTCTCCGGTTCTTTTGCTTTTATACCCATTAGCTATAGCACTAATCGGATTAATATTTGCTAATAACATATTTGGAGGTCATCAAGGAGTATATGTTGGGACAATAACGGGAGTAGGTATTGTAGCAATACTGGATGCTTTAAAAGAAGCAGGTATAGCCCCAGGAACAATCAATAGTTATTTCATGTTCATACCTTTTTTTGAAAATGGAGCTGGGTGGATTGTGACTGGTTTAGTAGGGTTTGCTGTAGGTCTTATGATAGCGAAGGGCAAAAGAGAACCTACTACTTTAATTAATAACGCTGGACAAGAAGTGAAAGATGCTTAGTTTGGATAATGATAAGTAAAACAGAATCGGGCTTCTTCTTTTGCTTTTTTTGCTTGTGCTTTAATATGCTGATTCGTATTTTGCACAATTTTCTTCTCTTTTGCTACCATGGCACTTCCATAGCCTGTTCCACACACGAGGTCTAGAACTCTACCCTTTACATAAGGAGTGGAAAAAGTGTACCTTGACTCTCAAGGAAGCCATGAGAACAAAAGCTTTTTGGCTCATTCTCTTCTGTTATAGTGTACCCGCTTTGGTTAACACTGGAGTTACATTCCACCTTGTATCTATTGCAGATGGGAAAGGACTAGGAGATTCCGTTGCAGCTTTGGTTCTATCTATGACGGCAATTATCGGATTTTCGGTAACTTTTTTTGTCGGTTATCTGTGGATCGAGTACCTGTTCATTATTTATCAGCCATTACATTTGGCGGACAAGTTATAGCTTTATTCGTGCTTTTACAAGTCAGTTCATGGACCGGTGCGGTTATTTACGGAGTGATTTGGGGCAGTGTTAATGGGTTTGTGCGAATTGTGTGAAGTATCGTGAGGCCTAATTATTTTGGAAGAAAACATTTAGGAAGTATCAAAGGTTTGGCGCAGACTGTAATGGTGTTAGGTTCAGCATTTGGTTGGAATCTTTTATGATTGGTTTGGTGGGTATCAGGAAATTCTATGGGTTATGATTGCCCCACCGTTATTAGCTGATATTTTCTCTCTGCTTTCGCCTAAACCTTCTTATTCAAGTTAAGGTCCATTTTCTTATAGTCTGAAACTTAGGTGATGTTTTGAGTGACTGGATTATGACTGGATACTGTTCATAATGTATTGAAACTTATTATGTTTAATCAATTTATTTGCTAACGGAAACCTTGAGATAGTAAGGTTCTGTGGGCCTTATTATTTTCCTGTTAACTAGCCGAGTGAATAGGCGGCATGATGTAAGGTCTCCCTTGCATTTTCTCCATACGTAACAGAGCAACCAAACAAAAGAGCCTACTTCCTTTATAGGGGGAGTAGGCTCTCAGCTTGTAGAGAAACCCCGTGTTTTTCTACAAGCTCAATGTCTTTCGTATTGGAGAGTGACTTTTTGATTTTGTGTTCGGTATTGGCGGTGACTTGTAGTTAAAGTTCTCTACGGGCTAAGGAGTAAAGGCAGATAAAAGAGCCACTATCCCCGCTAGAATGGTTTCTGATGCTGATAGGGTGTAATTAATGGTGTCGGAAGTTGTCAGCGAAACGATTGCAAAAAGCAATGAGACTGAAAGGAATAGTCATGGTGTGTGGGGTCTATTAAACCTCGCTATATAAAGAACCCGGTAAAACTTAAACGAAGTCCTAGAAGTATTTCTAGAGAAAGGGGAGACTTTTGTTAAATATGTACTAACGTACTTGCGCAATGAACACAAGTCCATTGATGGGTTAGCCGTCATTTCCAATTGAATGCTATGACCTGAGTCTTTTTTCTCTCAGATTGCAAAGGGAAAAGGGTAAATCCTTCTTTTTAAATTTTCTTTAGCGGAATCTATTTTTGTCGATCACTTTTTGGAAATTTCTTCTAAAAAATGATCAAAAGGCACCCGGGTATTCTTCCTACTTTTCTATGCTTATAACATTACTTTCTGCTTAGTATATCTTATATTAAAAATCGAGAAACCAGTCACATAGCACCATCGTTTAGTGTAGTCTTTTAGGATTATTCCCTATGTTTTCAGAAAAATATCGTTTGAATTTTGAACTTTTATATTGTTAACATTTACTTCAGATTCACAAATGTACTCTTAAGTACAAAATTTTAAGTGGAGAGGAAGTTGTTTATGCGTATAGTAGACAAAAAAATATCTGAGTTAAAAGTTGCTATTATCGGAGGAGGAATTGGGGGTGCAGCAGCTGCAGTTGCTTTGCGAAATGAAGGTATTCATGCAGAAGTTTATGAGCAAGCCCCCGTTTTAGCAGAGGTTGGGGCTGGCATTGGTTTACGTTCACCAACGGTCCAGTATTTTAAGGATTGGGGAATTTACGAACAGGTTGCAAAGAAAAGCTGTCAAAGTGACTACATGGAAATCCTTGCAGGAAATGGTGAAGTCAAAATCAAGGAAAATTGGCCTGCTTTAACGGATAACCCAAAAGAAAGATGGGCAAGATTGATTCATCGAGCCGATCTATTAGACACTTTTTTGTCGCAAATACCATCTGATTCCATTCATTTAAACCACCGCTGTAAATCAATCAGTCATCATGAAAATTATGTAGAAGTTCATTTTGAGAACGGTCACTCCATAGAAGCAGATTTAGTTATTGGAGCTGACGGCATCCGTTCCCTTATTCGTTCAAAGTTAATCAGTGAGGATAAGCCTGTTTACTCTGGATTCCATGCTTATCGGACAATCGTAAATAAAGAAAATGCATTTAATATGGCATCTGACGCCAATATCTTACAAATTTATGTGGATGGTCAAGTACAGGTATATTTAATGCCGCTACAAGATAGAAAACAAGTTTCAGTTGATGTAACAGCTCCTTCTTCGGATGAGTCATGGCGCCCAAAAGTGGCGAAAGAAGAAATTCTTAACCACTTAAAATGCTTTGATCCGAAAATCCAACGAATTGTAGAAAACCTAAATATTGAAGACTTCACTTGTCGACCGCTATATGATATTAAACCGCTCGAACGTTGGAGCTTTGGTTGCGTCACATTACTAGGGGACGCGGCACATGCCATGCTCCACAATGTAGGGCAAGGTGCAAACCAGGCGATTCAAGACGGAGGCGCATTGGCTGTGGCACTACGTGAATCCAATACAGTTACAGAAGCGTTACAAAAATATGAGACACGAAGAAAGCCAATTACAACGAAATATCAACAATTATCACGTATTTTCCCATCAGAAGAAGCTGAAACAGCTTTTCCAGAAAAAGAACACTTTGAAAAAATACTCAATTAATCTATTAATCACGCAATCAAGCATTCCTTATTACAGACAATGATAATAACCAACCAGCTTAGAAACTTGCTGGGCACGCACACATATAATATTGGCCTCAATATATTTTTTGATGTTCGAATATTGGTATTATTAACAATCTTACAAATAAAGGAGTCGTTCAGCTAAAATACTGAAAAATTAGGAGGTTCTCACAGATGCCAGTACATCCCGAAATAAAAAAAGTTTTGGACTCTATTCCACAGTCCGATGCTAAACAGAAAATTATACCAGAAGAAGCCAGAGAAAGTATGAATGCACCTACAGTGCCACCCGAAAAGCGGGTACAGGTTCATGGGGTGGATGACATTACAGTTTCAACTTCGGAAGCAGATATACCGGTACGAATTTATACACCAAAGGAAAAAGATTCCTATCCCATTCTTATGTATTTCCATGGTGGAGCATTTTTCTCGGGAAATTTAGAAAGTCATGATGAAGTTGTTCGTCCGATCTGCATGGAGTCCGGCTATAAAGTCATTTCTGTTGATTACCGTCTTGCTCCTGAACACCCATTTCCGGCTGCATTAGAAGATTGCTACAATGTCACAAAATGGGCAGCAGAACATGGGGATGAATTAAAGTGGGATGGTAAGAACCTTGCAGTGGCAGGGGATAGTGCAGGAGGTAACTTAGCAGCTGCTCTGTCTCTAATGGCTCGTGACAAAAAGGAATTCACCCTAACAAAGCAAGTTTTATACTATCCATCCTTAGACCTTGACGTCAGTGAATTTCGGTACCCATCGTTAGTGGAAAATGGTAAGGGCTATTTCGTGGAAAGTGATCAATTGGCTGAATTCAACTTCTTTTATTTATTAGGAGACGTAGATACCGATAATCCGCTTGTCTCACCAATTCGAGAAAAAGATTTGAAAAACCTCCCTTCTGCATTTGTCGTCACAGCAGAATATGATCCAATGCGGGATGAAGGGGAACTATTTGCGGAGAATTTAAAAGAATCTGGTGTACATGTAAAAACAAAAAGATATGAAGGTGTCACTCATGGATTCCTAGGCAAATTCACTCATCTTGATGAGTATAGAAACATTTACCAGCGTACAGGTGCTTTTTTAAATGAAAAATTAGACTAAACAATCGTACTTTATACAGCTGAGCTACGCCGAGGGAGTTTATAAAGAATTGGGGCACGGCACCTTTGATAATACGGCCTCCCATAAAATGGTCTCGGTAGGCTTTAATAAACTATCTCTATGTTAATGAGGGGGTAGCCTCCATAGAGGCTATCCTACTCAATTTTAATTATTACTCTTGTAGGATATTTTAAGTACACATTACTCAAAGCTAGCCACAATCATCATTACACTCGACATTGTTATTAAGAGCCGGAATGGATCTATCGTTAACACGAACCCTCCATAAAAAAGAAGGGACCTATCCAATTGTTGAAGCAAACATATAACTCGGCAAATGGAGAGCCACAGTTTCAACAAGATGCTTAACACCAGATAATGAGGATAATGAAGAAGAACAGTTTGAAGCCAGTGGAACTTTGGCGCTTCGAAAGATTCAGGAGGGGACATTATGAATAAGGGGAAACTCTGGACAAAGGAATTTACACTAGTATCCTTGATTAATTTTTTAATCATGATGGTATATTTTTCATTAATAGTAACAATTGCTCCTTATACTGTAGAAGAATTCAATGTTTCTACAAGTATTGCTGGGCTCGTATCAGGTATTTTTATTATTGGTTCTTTGATTGGACGTTTAATAACAGGAAGAATTATTCAAGATAAAGGCAGTAAGAAAATTTTGTTGGTTGGACTCATTTTCTTCATCATCACTACAGCATTATACTATACAGCTATTAATTTACCATTATTACTTATTAGTAGACTTTTACATGGGATTGCTGTAGGAGTTGCTAGTACTGCGGCCGGAACGATTGTTGCTCAAGTCATTCCTAGAAAGCGACAAGGAGAAGGAATTAGTTATTTTAGTATGACCGCTATATTAGGCTCTGCTATTGGTCCATTTATAGGCATGCTTTTTATGCGTAATTCCGACTTTGCAATGATCTTGTTATTTAATTTAATTCTAGCTATTATTTGCCTGGTCATCTCATTTACTATGAATATCCCTATGTATCAACTGTCTAACAAAAATCAAGATAAAGGGGCAAAAGGATTAAAACTCTCCCATTTCATTGAACCAAATGCAGTACCCATCTCGTTTGTAGCGCTTATCATTGGTTTCGCTTATTCTGGTATTATGTCTTTTCTGTCTATTTATACTGAGGAGATTCAATTAGTAGAAGCTGGGGGACTTTTCTTTCCAGTATATGCCATTTTTGTTTTAATCTTAAGACCTTTTACGGGGAAATGGATGGATCAAAAAGGGCCAAATATCATAGTATATCCATGTCTTATTATTTTTGCTCTTGGCATGCTGTTATTTAGTCAGGCAGATCAAGGAGTGACTTTATTAGTAGCTGCTGTTCTTATTGGTTTAGGTTATGGCAACTTTATTTCCGTAGTTCAAGCAATTGCTATAAAAGAGACCCCACCTGATAGAGTAGGATTGGCTACTTCTACTTATTTTATTTCATATGAATCAGGACTTGGTGTAGGACCTTTCTTACTCGGATTCCTCATTCCAATTACAGGATACCGTGGTTTATTCTTGGCGATGGTCTTTGTGATTCTAGTATCAATTTTACTTTACTACATTCTACATGGAAAAAAGGAAAGAGTATCCAGTCAAAGTAGAGAAAAAAAAAAGCTAATTAGTAAAAAATTAATTTCATATAATCTTCCGCAATCAGGTGCTTCAATTGAATAAGATTTTTTAAAGCTGATCACAAATTAGAAATCAGTAATCATAACTTAAAAGTTTTGATTCTAAGAATGATAATTTATTATATAGAATCTGTGTTCGAGAATAAAAAACAAAATTCAATTGAAATTAAATTAAGTATCCGTAACTGCCCTTACATATAATGAGCAAGAGTAAAGTTGAAGTTCCATATATGATTTTAGATAGATAGTACACTCATCTATTAGATAGGTAGAGATAAAAAGTAGCCCGACTTACCCCAGCAGCATCCAATATCTCTTGAATACTATATTGCTTACTATCATACATACGAAAGGCCATATCCAACTTGGATTGGTCTTTTATGTAGATTTTGATCTTTGGTACTGACCCGCGCATAGCCAAATGACATTTTTGGGCCCCCTTTTGATAACTTTTATATGATCAAAAAGATTAAAGTAAGTACATATTGAAACTTTTATTTTGAGACGACTTTTGAAACTAGAATTCAGTCTATATTTAGGGATTTTTAAGAGCTTCAAATGATTTAAAGGATTGTATCAAAAACGAACGTTTATTAAATTTATAGGAAGATAAGTTGAAAGAGGGAAAAGGACTCCGTCCGGGGAGCCCTCACATATTCATACATTAATATATATTACCAAGTTGAAAATGATCAAGCGACAACTGTATGGTCGTGTCGGCATCAGACTGCTTAGAAAGCGATTAATGTTTCGACTTTAAGAGATATCTAACAAGCCAATCAAGAGAAAATTGTGACTATCACCAAAAGTACGTAAGAGCCAGTTTTATTTGTGGAAAACTGTTTAGTCTAGTGTATCAAAAAAAGCGGGATGAGATATTTGTATCTTTCCCATTAAGTTGTTATATTTTTGTCTGTTAATAGTTTGTTTAATTTATTCAGTTGTTTGATCGAGTGTTTGGATGTTCGTTGGCCAATTTCGATTACTAAGGCCTCGATCAGTGTGATAACTGGTACGATGGAATACTGAACATCACTAGACTTGATTGGCAAAATATACGTTGCATAACTCGATATAGAACACGAAAGATGGTCGGTGATCAAAATAATCGGAATGTCTTGTTTGTGACAATAGTCGGCAATGTCTAATGTTAATGTCGTGTATGGAGATAAAGCAATAATGACCAAGACATTATTTTTATCAAGGTGTAAGATTCGATCATAAATAAAGTCACTATCATAGCTAAGTTGCCGTACATTTGGATAGAACTCTGAAAGCATATATTCAAAATAATACGTTGCCGCTTTAGAAGTCCTTAATCCAAGAAGGTTCACAGTGGACGACTTGATGATTAAATCAACGGCTTTATCGAAGTTATCGATTAATTGTTGACTCATACTCTGATCCAGTAATGTCAAAATTTCATTCCATGTTTGATTAAGGGTTCCATCTTTCACACCTGCATGAGTGAGCGACTTTTCTAGATGCCACCATGTAGGTTTTGTAGATTCTATCGTGAAATAATGAAATTGTTTTTTGAAGTCATTATAACTATCATACCCAGCTTTCTTCATAAACCTCATCACTGTTGTTTGTCCTACTCCAATTCTTTTAGCTAGCTCGGTGATCGATAGCACGCTTAACTCCTGATAGTTTTCAATTATATAATTACATACAATTTGTTGTTTTTTAGGGAGATTGTTCTTTATGGAAATTAAATGATTCAGGATGCTCTCATTACTCATTCTATCTTCAACCCTTTCTAAGGAGGTCAATTTTCTTTAGAAAAATCGAGCTTAATATAATCATTGTAGTGTGAAAAGGGGAAAATTTAAACCTTTTTATTTAATAAAAGGATTGATTTTTCCTTTTTGTGTGCTAAAATCAATAATATCAAATTATTTAAACCATTTGTAAAAGAAAGAAGATTAAACATTAAGGTTTATGTGCCTTAACGATTTATTCACTTTTCGTTTGTAAGCGCTTTACGAATGGTTGAGTAAAAGTAGACAAATTCATTAAGTTGAAAGGGGATTATACTGTTATGTATCGCATTGGAGTAGATACTGGTGGAACGTTTACAGATGTTTCATTGATTGAAGAAAAGACGGGGAAATCGTATGTTACCAAAGTTCCATCAACACCAAGTAAGCCTTCTGTAGCTGTATTAAATGGTGTTGAACAGATTGTTAAAGAGGTTGGCATTGATACAAAAGATTTATCCTTTTTTATTCATGGTACAACGGTTGCGACGAATGCGCTGCTGGAAGAAAAAGGGGTAAATACAGCACTGTTAACAACAAAAGGGTTCAAAGATGTCTTGCAAATTGGAAGACAAACTCGTCCGAAGTTATACGATTTTCGTGCGCGCAAGTCAAATCCTCTTGTACCTAGGAATTTACGTTTTGAATTGGATGAACGTATCGAAGCAAATGGAAACGTTTTAAAAGAGATTAGTCGAGTTGAGCTGAAGAAGCTAGCTGCGTTACTTAAAGAAAATAAGATTGAATCATTAGCGGTATGCTTGATTAATTCCTATATAAACGCTTCACATGAACAAGAAGTGAAACGTATTCTTAACGAGCTAGTCCCAGAAGTTTCCATCACGCTATCTTGTGAAATTTTACCGGAATTTAGAGAATATGAACGCACCAGTACGTCTGTTGCGAATGCCTATGTCTTACCAAAAATGAAGCATTATTTAAAGCATTTAGATGACAGTATCAAGGAAATGGAAATACCTAGTAACCTATATGTTATGCAATCAAATGGTGGGGTTATCAGTGCGGATACAGCCATGAATATGCCTGTACGTACGATGTTGTCTGGACCGGCAGGTGGAGTGTTAGCTGGGTGTATCGTTGCTAAAAACACAGCCTATAAAAATATCATTACAATTGATATGGGAGGAACAAGCTTAGATACTGCCCTAATTGAGAACGAGGAACCACAATATACAACGGTGAGTGAAATTGATGGTCGTCCTATAAAAGTGCCGATGGTGGAGATGCATACGATCGGATCTGGTGGGGGAAGTATAGCTTGGATTGATGCAGGTGGGGCGTTAAGAGTAGGTCCACATAGTGCTGGTGCTGATCCTGGTCCAGTTTGTTACGGAAAAGGTGGAACAGAGCCAACCGTAAGTGATGCGAATGTAATTTTAGGAAGATTGAATCCAGATTCCATTTTAGGTGGAAGAATGAAAATGGATGTGGAATCTGCACGTAAAGCAATGAAAGAAAAAATTGCGGCTCCTTTAGGAATCACTGTCGAAGAAGCGGCTGAAGGTGTTTTGCGAGTGATTAATGCCAACATGGTTCGAGGAATTCGAGTTATATCCATAGAGAAAGGGCATGATTCACGTAACTTCTCCTTAATGGCTTTTGGTGGAGCAGGACCTCTACATGCGGTGGATATTGCTAAAGAGCTTGGATCAAAGGAAGTAATTATTCCTCCAAGTCCTGGGATTGCTTGTGCAATGGGAATGTTGATGGCAGATGTACGCCATGATTACGTTCAAACCTATTCTACTAAACTGTCGGCACTAGATTTTAATAAGGTGAATGAAATAGTAGACTCTCTTGCTGCTGAAGCGAAACAAGATTTAGAAAACGAGGGGTTTGCAGAGGATGATATTGAACTAGAAGCTAGTTTAGATCTTCGTTACATCCGTCAAGCATATGAAATTAATGTACCTATTCATGATCTGAAAGTAACGGAAAGTTCGTTAGCAAAAGCGACTAACCTGTTCCATGAAATTCATGAAAGAGTATATGGTTTTAACCGTAAAGGAGAAGAACTTGAATTAATTAATGTTCGATTAATTGGAAATGGAAAAATAAAAGAAGTGTCCACTGATCGAGAAGAGCTTTTAACAGATGGAAAGGTTGAAAAAATCGGAGAACGTGATATTTATTTCAATGATTCATTTGTTACTACCCCAATCTATGAGCGTACTAGTATGAATAGCAGTGTATCTATTACAGGGCCTGCGGTTATTGAACAATTAGATTCAACCATCATTATTCATCCAGATCAAAAAGTTACTACAGATCACACAGGAAATTTAATCATTGATCTTGCTGTCGAACAAACAAGGGAGGAAGTTCAGTATGAGTATTCAAAAAATTGATGGGGTAACCCTTGAGGTAATGAAAAATGCGTTTCACACTATTGCAGAAGAGATGGGGATAACCCTCATTCGAACAGCGATATCCACTAATATAAAAGACAGAATGGACTGTTCCACTGCCATTTATACAAAAGAGGGAGAACTAGTAGCACAAGCAGAGCATGTTCCGCTTCATTTAGGCTTGATGCCATCGGTTGTGAAGGAAGTATTGAAGATTTTCCCAACATACGAATTAAAACGAGGAGATGCAATCTTAATCAATGATCCTTACATCAGTGGGTCCCATCTTCCGGATATTTTTATGATCAGTCCAATTTTTTATGAGGATGAGCTTGTAGCCCTAGCTGCAAATATTGCTCACCATGTGGATGTAGGAGGTTTAGTCCCAGGAAGTATGTCTGTTAAAGCAACGGAAATTTTCCAAGAAGGGTTAAGACTTCCAGGCGTACGAATTGTAAGAGAAGGAATCATTGATAATGAAGTGCTTCGATTAATTGAGAAAAATGTTCGAACAGGTAGAGAAGTTGTCGGTGATATTTACGCGCAATTAGCAGCAAATAATGTTGCGGAAAAAAGAATGATTGATCTCATTGATCGTTATTCGTTAGATCATGTTTTTGCAAGTATGAAAGAAATTATGGACTATTCTGCTCGTAGAATGAAAGCAGCTATAAGCAAAGTTCCAAATGGAAGTTACAAGTTTGAGGACGTCATTGAAGGTGACGGGATCACGGACGACTTGATCAACGTAAAAGTAAACGTCCATATTAGTGATGAGGAAATTGAAGTTGATTTTACAGGTTCTTCTAAGCAGGCGAAAGGTCCAGTTAACTCTACGCATGGTGTGACTAATGCATGTGTGTACTATGCACTCAAATCGGTTTTAGATTCAGAAGTGCCCCCCAATAGTGGAACCTATCGCAGTATTAAAATTGTTGCACCGAAAGGGACGATTGTGAATCCTAATTTCCCTGCAGCGGTATCCAACGCAAATGTCAATACGTCTCAACGTATTACGGACACAATTTTTGGTGCGATTGCGCAAATTCTTCCTGAAGAATCCATGTCAGCTTGTGCGGGGACGATGAATGGATTTGCCATTGGTGGATTTAATTCCGAGGAAGATGAGTATTTCTCCTATGTAGAAACATATGGCGGAGGACAAGGTGGACTCATTGATTTAGATGGGATGGATGGGGTTCATACCAATATGACGAATACACTAAATACACCTGTAGAAGTGATTGAACAAACTTACCCATTACTCGTTAACCGATATAGTTTAGTGGATGGTAGCGGTGGCCCAGGAAAACATCGGGGTGGTCTTGGATTAATGCGTGATATCAAACTATTAGGTGATGACTTCACGGTTACGTTAATGTCGGATCGTCAGAAGCTATCTCCTTGGGGACTTTTTGGTGGAGACGGTGGTCAAAATTCCGCTTGTACGTTAGTTACACCAGAAGGCGAGCGTGAAGAATTATCTTCTAAGGTCACGATTACAGCACCTAGGGGAAGTTCAATTATTCTATCGACATCTGGAGGTGGTGGTTACGGTTCCTCGTATGAAAGAGATCCAGAGGCTGTTTTACAGGACGTCATACTAGGTAATATTACACTAGAGCAAGCAAAGGATCAGTATGGTGTTGTTATTGATGCGGAGGATCGTGCGGTTAATCAGACAGAAACAGATTGTATAAGAGGTAGTGTAGAGGCGTAGAAAAAAGAATTGAAATTTGGACTATATGGAGGGTCAAATAATGGGTGATTTGAAAAAAACATATGATGGCTCTGAAATGGATGAAGTAGAATCTTCAATTTTAAAAATGAGTAGTTTATTTATTCTAATGACAATAATGGGCTTTTTGTATGCTTATCTATGGGTGGTTTTACTGATGCCCTAGAATACTAAATAGGTGGTGAAGTGATGGCTCTAACATTATTTATCTTGTACTTCGGGTTCATGATGGTTATCGGTCCTATAGCTGTGAAGAAAATGAAAAAGAAGGATTCCGGTGATTTCATTTTAGCAGGGAGATCAGTTCCCCTTTGGTTAGTGGTTGGCGGAATTATCGCTACATTAATAAATTCTGCCACCTTACTCGGGTATGGAGGGTCTGGTTATGAGGTAGGAATTTCTGCCTACTTCTCAGCTATGGGCTATATGGTTGCCTTAGTGTGGATGGGGTATTGGTTTATTCCTAGGTTACGCCGAGCGAATCTAACAACAATTCCTGAATTATTTAGCCGCTTTTTTGGCTGGAAACACAGAACGGTTGCAACGGTTCTTGTTATGTGTCGCGACATGGGGGTTACAGCTGGAGCATCAATTGGTATGGCAGTTGTTTTTGTATCTGTATTTGATATTTCACTAGATTTAGCACTGTTAATTACCCTTGTTGTAACCCTAACCTTTACCGTGCTAGGCGGTATGTGGGCGGTTATGATAACAGACACAATCCAATCGATCATTATATTAATTGGAACGACGATCATGATACCATTAGGGATTGCTTATATTGGTGGTTGGACAGAATTTATCGATCGTATACCTGCAACGCATGTGGATTTATTTAGTGCCGGTGGATCGCAAACCTTCGCATGGTTTATTGCAGGAGCGCTAACCTTTATAGGTTATCAAACACTAATACAACGAGGGTTATCAGCGGAAAGTGAGGCAGTAGCGAAGAAATCCTTTGTTTATGGAGGGCTTATTGCCCTGATTTGGTATATGATTCCATTTTTGGTAGGGATTGTAGCTATCGTTATTTTTCCAAATATAAGTCCTAGTGATGCATTTATCAGTATGACTGAGCTATTTGGAACATTTGGAAGTCTTATTTTTGCAATCATTATTGTCGCTTCCTGTATTTCGACACTTAGCTCGTCAACACTAACAACCGCATCCAATATTTCTTATGATATTTACCAACAATTTATTAACCCCAATGCATCCGAAAAACAACTTGTAATGGTTACACGGATTTCGGTTATTGGTGTAGCGATTGTTGGGACATTAATTGGTCGCTCTTTACCATATATTCTCGAGTTACTATTAACGGGTGGAAAGATTATGGCTGGTTCTCTCGCCCCAGTACTGCTTGCTCTCGTATTTTGGAAAGCTGCTCGAAAGGCTTACTACTCTACTATTCTATCGATGCTTCTTGGAGCAGCGGGGGTAATAATAGGTGTTATTATTGGAAGTCAAGCTGCCTCAGGAAGTGAGGGAGGAGTAGTGTTCGTTTGGGCATTAGATCCTATTTTATTAGGTCTTCCTATTACATTAATCACTTTAATTGTCGGAACATTGATTGAAAACAGAATAAATGAAAAAAAGGAAGGCAACTCAAAAGATATGAAAATGATTAAATAACCTAGGAATAATGAATTCCAGTTAGATGTTTTTGCTAGTTTAATATGAAGGAGATGCTAAGGATGAATAAAGTGGAGAAAAAACAAGAAACTTCTCAAAGTATGGGGGTAGGTTTTTTATACTTATCCCAAGAAGATTGTATTAAGGCTGGTGGCCTTGACATGAATGGAACGCTTCAAGCAATTCAAAAGTCCTTTGAGCTACATGGAAAGCAGGACGTGATTCAACCACCTAAGCCGGTTATTCGCTGGGGTGGCCCTGAAACTGAAGAAACAAGAGGAAGAATCATGACAATGCCATCTTACCTTGGAGGAGAATTAGATGTAGCAGGTATGAAGTGGATTCCTAGTATGCCGCAGAATCCGAAGAAACTAGGTCAGCCACGCGCATCAGCCATCATCATTTTAACGGATCCGCACAATGGATTTCCTTTAGCTATTATGGATGGTACGATTGTGAGTGCCATGCGAACGGGAGCATCCACTGGAGTTGCTGCAAAATATTTAGCTAATCCTGATTCAAGTCGAGTTGGTATTATTGGTGCAGGGGTACAAAGTAGAACCCAATTAATGGCTGTTGTAGGTGTTTTTGGAAAACAAATCGAAGAAATTAAAGTATTCGATTTAGATCAAGATAAAACCGAAAAATTTGCAAAAGAAATGACGAAGGAGTTGGGAGTAAAATTAGTTCGTAGTACAAGTGCAGAAGAAGCTTTTCATAACTCAGATGTTGTTATTACTGCAACCATGTCAACCTATCCCTATGTAAAAGGGGAATGGTTAAAAGAGGGTGCTTTTCATTCAGAAATTTCTTTCTGGGATACCGATCCAGAAGAAGTGGCTTACTATGATAAAGTAGTAGTGGATGATTTCGAACATGTAAAAAGTCATGGTGTTGATGTAAGTTACAGAGCTGTACGAGATGGTTTTATTTCTGACTCAGCAGTATTTAATTTAGGAGACATTATGACAGGGAAGAAAATAGGAAGAGAAAATGCCGAACAAAAAATCCTATTTAACCCAATTGGGATGTCTATTCATGATGTTTCTGAAGCATATCGAGTTTACCAAAACGCGAAGAAAATGGGAATTGGAAAAGACCTGCCGTTGTGGGAAGCACCGCACTGGTCTTAATGAAATAATACTAAAGAACGGATGGGCCTTTTTGAGGCCTATCCTTTTTTTGTACGTTATTTTTCATGGCTGGTATTTCTAATGGATCATTAAAAATCATTCATTTTGATTGTTTTGTGGATGATAAATGTAAAAGGGTGGTGCAGAAGCAACTAGAGGTACTACACTTGAGGCCTTTTTTAATTTATAGTAACGGGAGAAATAAACATAACCCCGATAGTAAAGTATCTTAAAAGCGTTGAAAGAGATACACCTTGTTAATTATTAACTTTGCACCATAATAACCTTAGTGATAACATAAGAACAAACGTTCCTATTTAACTTAGAAAGGTGGAAGTATAATGGGCAAAGTAAACGATCGTGGAACCAAGAAATGGACTTCCCTAATGATGCCGGAGCACATTCAGTTGTTAAATCAGATGTGGGAAGAGAAGGAATACAAAGAGAAACCCATTTTAGACGAGCAGAAGATGCAGGACATCAATGCTCAGCTGCAACTCGCAATACATAACAACTTGACGGTTAACATTAAATATTATGCTAGGCATGACTATGAAACGGTTCAAGGTAAACTGCTGAAGATTGATTTGTTGAATAAACAGATCCAGTTAAATGATGAGGATGGAACCGTAATTCCTCTTGATTGTGTCCTAGATATAATTATTGACTAGCCCCTCAATTGAGGGGTGATTTTTGGATATAATTGGTATTAGCAGCAGGAATTCGTTTATTCCTGTCGAATATATCTACGTAGTACTATTTGCTTATAGAATAATTAAGGAGAATGGGCACATGCAAACTGAATACATGAAAGAAGCATATGGGTTGTTCTTTGAAATAGAAACTGGGCTGAGTCAATACATTGAACAGACGATGGAGAAAGCCTATGGGGTCGGCTGGCTAATTCAAGCTCCTGCCACCATGAAATACAAACCCTACTCTAAACACTTCGAATCCTTCTATTACCACGAACTTATCTCTATGCTGCGAGCTTACCCTTGTTTTCCTAAACTTCCTAAAGACGTTTATCTTCAATTGGTAAGAACCGTTCCCATTCGAAATAAAATTGCTCATTGTAAGAGCATTAGTGATGAAGAGATGGCGCGATTACAGGTTACTCACAAGTTAGCCATGGAATGTATAACCTTTACGGAAGAAATAACTAGTTATGTATAGCTGGTTAGAATTGATGCTAGCATCTTACTATAAGCGCAATATTATTCTGGCTTTGAATTAAAGTAGTTTATAAAGAGGGAACGAGATAGACCGTTTAATAGACAACACAATTATACTAGTGATATTCCTCAAAGGCATTGATAATCATTTATTCCTCTGCAATGTTAATTAATATAATATAATGTGGAAGGAAGGGGGTGAATGAATTTGATTAAAGGAAGCATTAAAGAAATTTTAAATCAAACTGCAAAACAAGAGGGGTTAGACGAGGAGTATAACAAGAATAGCTATTCCAAATGGAGAGGACTAGTCAATAAATGGCTTAAAGACAGTAAAACTTATAATAGGTTTAAAACATTTCTTTTTTCTACTCAGTTACTTATTAGCGGGGCTTCCGTTCTTGTTGCAATTTTAGTAAGAGATATAGAAACAACATATGTAGCCATTTCTGTTTGGGTAATTTATGCTGTTTTAAATATATTTATAAACTTTGTGTATCGGTTTTATCCTGATGATTATGAGAATTTAGCAAAAGATGTTAGGGAAATTAAGTTAATTGCTTTGTCGGAGCGCTTAGCAGCTAAACTAGCCCTATTTGAAAGACTTAATGAACATGATGTAATTGATAATAGAGAGGTTATAGATCAAATATCATATAGAGTCAAAGATTATTCTGAGATGGATCAGGAAATTAAATCTATTATCGAACAATGTGTAAATTTGAAGGCGCGCTTTACTTCTTCACGAGACACAAATGTAATTCTACCAATTGAGGACTATGATCTTTCTTACAAAGAAAAAGTTAGCCTCGACCACATTACGAAAGAAATCAGCGAAACTGCCCAGGTCTTATTTGGGGGGAAAGGTTATTCTGCTAAACTATATTTAAGAGTTATTAAAACTTATAACAAAGAGCAGGTTGAAATGCTAGTTCCATTCTCACGTTTTCCTACAAAAGAAAACTTTGGATCAAGCTGGATTAAGTCTCGTGGAAATCTCTCTTCTGTATGGGAATGTCTAGAGCGAGGGGAAGATAAGGTTGTAGACTTCTCTGAACATGACTTGTACTATAAATCTGTATTGACAATATGTTTGCCGGGAAGAATTGGTGTAATTGCTATACATAATGAAGAGAACGATATTTTTGAGGACAATGTTAGTAAATTGGACTGTAAAGCATTGTCATTGGCAACTAAACATATGGCGATGAGAGCCCTTGGGATAAATGATTAAATAGCAAAGGTGTTGTGTAGATGAAGCCAATAAATCAAAAGCCGATATATAATTATGTTTATAGTGCGAGAGACACTACTCCTGTATTAATAAAGTCAGTTGACATGATTTCTGAAATTGAACATAGGAAATTAGTAAAACAGTATAATACTGCAGGTTTTGTAGTTTTTGAATTACTAGACAATAAAGTTAATCAAGATGCATTGTTAAAATTAGCAACGAGTCTAAAATTGGGAAATCCGTTTATTCCTAATATCTATTCATCTAAAAAAAATATTTATAAGAGAAATGGGTTAAATGAAATAAAAATAAGCAATGGAACCCACAGAGCCTTTCAGTCAGGTAACGAACAAGAAATCCATAGTGATGGAACTTTAGAACCGATAGGAAAAATTAAATCCTCGGTATTACTTTGTATAACACCAGCTGTTGAAGGTGGAGAAACGATAATTTTCAATAGTGTTGCTGCATTTTACGATTTACTTAAGAATGAAAGGTTAGCTTCGATAGCTTCTTCTTTACTTGATCCACGGGCTTTGAAAAGAATTGCAGTTAATGGGGGCGGAGAGATGAATATTGGCCCAGCTTTTTCAATAAAAGAAGGAGAAATTTTATCAAGATTCTCATTGGATAACACTTGTTACTGGGAATATGGTTTTAAAGAAGTCCAATTTTTAAGAGAAGCTTATTATCTTATGGTTGAAATGGTGAAAAATAGTTCTCCCTATTATATTGAATTTAAGCTAAAAGGGAACCAGGGGGTTTTAATGGCAAATCACAAAATATCTCATGGGAGAAGGGAGTACACTGATGGCAATAAAAAAAGAACAATGATAAGAGGGCTCTTCCATAAAGAAATTTAATATGGCTGTTAAGGGAATAAAAAAGGTACATAGAAAAAGTAAACTTTTTATCTAGTGAATAGTTAACTTCAGCTATATCAGTTAATAGAAAAAAAGATTATAAAGTAAAGCGGGTTAAGTTTGAGAAGGGGGAAGATTTTTGAGTCAACAATCCGTAAATGGTATTAATAATAATAATACAGAAAAAGAATATTTAAAAAAAGGATACGTCAAAACTTATCACTTATACTATTTGCTTGGCATAGCGGCTATTATCATTACTTTACTTACATCATTTATATTTAAGTCTTCGGAATATGCAGGTTCTATGCTAGCTTTTGCTGCAACTTTAAGCTCTGTATTACTAGCTGTTATTGCCATAATAATAACTTTGATTGATGTTTCTGGTCAGAAACAAAATGTTTACGATATGAAAAAGGAAATTGAAAAATTAAGTGAGATTGTGAATAAATCATCAAGTTTTTCTAAAGAGCTGGAGATGGGATTGACAAAAATAGAAAAGAGATATCAAGAGAATACTGATTTACTGTCATCCTTATATAAGTTAGTGGAAGATAGTAAACTGGATGATAAACCAGAAGAATTTTATGAAAAGGCCAAAAAGTTGTTTAGTAATAATATTGATAGCTATAATAGGCTGAAGAATTCAGAGGAATTCAATAAAACAACACAAGATCTTAAGACTTTTGTATATAGCAATCCAGGAATGTTACCTACCGAAGTAATTAATCACTTTTCCAAGAATTTCCCAAAAAAATACTTATATCTTTATAAAGAAGCCTTAGATCACCTTATTTTTAATGAAGAATTTACAATCGATAAAAATGGTGGATTAGTAACTGATTTACCTTTCTAGTTCTACCATCCAACTAGCTTACACTGGATGACAGCTCTTTCGATAAATTGCAATGCTTCTAATAGTTGGACACACATTTCGTGTGTTTTTCTCAAAAAGCAAAGGAATGATGGTAGATTCCTCTTATAGGAGGGATTTGTATGAAAGAAAAAGAATGGGGTAAACGTCTTGAACAATTGCGTGAACAGCACGGATGGACTAAAAAGGAGGTTAGTTACAAGTTAGGTTTTACGGAAAATACGTATGGAAATTATGAAAGGCAACAGAGTTCACCCTCATTGTATACATTGATGAAAATAGCCGACCTATATGGTGTCACCCTGGATTATATCGTCTTTGGGGTGTATCAACACGGGAGAATACCCGGGGGCAAATCGAAGAAATCAACCGAACCACAGAAAGGAAGGAATTGAACAGCCGTATTCGTGATTAGTTATAAAAGAGAAGACTATACAATAAACAGAAAGCTTTATTCAGTAAACTGATATCCCCCTCATGTTAAAGTGTTAAAAATAGAATTTTCTTATATATGTCGTTAAATGATTTACTAAAATGAACCTATTTTTGAACCTAGTATGTGTAGAAATGAAGGTAAAATCATAAAAATAATATCTTGGAAATCAGTTATAAACCCTATGGTGAAAGGATTTATATCTAAAGATATTATTTCCAACAGATGCTAAACTCATGGGCGGCATGATGTAATCCAAAAAGTGGAACAGGCTCGCCCAGATGCGCACGCATAAGCAAACCCACGTAAAGTCCCTGAACTTGGGACTTGTAAAGGGATTGCTTATGACGGGAGCATCTAGCCTGTGCAACTGGATTACGCCCCCAAACCGTTGATATTAGTAGTTTTTAAGTAAGATGAGAGTGAAATGCTCACATTTTACTAACACCCGAGTTATATTAATAGAGGCTTCTCAAAGTTTTTAGCTGAACTTTTGGGAAGCCTCTTTTTTCATTTCTTGTGTAACGTGGATATATATATCTTTTGTTGTTTGATCATCGGTATGGCCAAGGCGGTCCATGATTTGCTCTAGTGTCACACTCGTTTCAGCTAGGAGCGGTATTTCCACCATAATTTTACGTCGCGACTTTCTTGTCTTTGGTGTGATAATGTAAAGCTATACGTAGCCATAATAAAACACCCTGAAAGTTAGATTTTTGACTCTAACTTTCAGGGTGCACTTATTTTATTTAAATAGAGTATATTGCCTTATTCTAACCGTTTAAGTTTTTTACTCGTTTGCTTCCCGTTTCTCAGCTAAATTAATTTCAAGCTGTTTGGTGCGCTTTTTGTTTAACGGATACACAAATACGAGGATCAAGAAAACAAGAAGGTACATGACGCCAGGTACTAATGTGGCTACCGTATAGATACCGTCCTTTACTTCCTGTGATTGCGTTGTAGACGCAGTATATCCGACAAATGTAAGCGCAAATCCTGTAAGACCACCGGCAAATGCCTGTCCCATTTTTCGTGCGAATGAGTAAATAGCATATATGGTTCCATCTTCTCGGGTTCCAGTAAGGTATTCTTGATAGTCAATAGCATCTGTAACAAAGGCCCAAATAATCAAGTTGAACAACGCAAAACCTAGAAGGCCGATGAAGTTGACTGCGAAGAACACAGCCAAGGAAATGGTTGGTATGAAATACAGAGTAAGATATGCCATTCCCGCAAGCAGCATACCGAAAGAAGCAACCTCTTTCTTGCCAAAACGCTTAACTAGTGGAGTCAATGCTGGCATAGAACCAAAAACAGCAGCAGTCTGGAGAATAGTAAATATACTTAATGCTGTTGCGTTTCCAAAATAATCTTTGAACAAATAAACGTTTATGGACATTACAAGCATCATGGTCATCAAAAATAGAAGGGATGCTGCCAAGATCGTGATTAACGGAGTATTCTTCACAAGACCTTTAGCTGTTTTTGCAAAGTTAAGTTTTTCACCTGGCTTTTTATCTGGTGTTTGAATGCGTTCGGTACTTAATTTTACACAACCCATATAGCAAGCTAGTGCAAGAATACTAAAAAGTATTGCTGTCATGAACATTCGGCTTGCAGACAGTTCGTTATTTACGAAAACAAATAATGGTGCACCGGCACTGATGACTAAGCTCGCTAATGTTGCTCCCATTGTTCTCCATCCAGATAAGGATGTACGATCGGTAGAATCACTAGAGATTACCGCAGCCATGGAACCATATGGGATATTAACAGATGTATATAACATCCCCCATAAAATATATGTTACATAGGCATATGCAAGATAAAAGCCTTCAGACATACCTGGAATTGGCAGAAACATTAAAGCACTTGCAATGACAAGCGGGAATGACATTCTAAAAATCCAAGGTAGAAATTTTCCTTTTGACGTTGTCTTTCTGGAGTCGATAAAACGTCCCCATAAGACATCGGTTACCGCATCCCACATACGTGCAACTAAAAATAAAGTACCAACGGCTGCAGCACTAATCCCAAAGATGTCGGTATAGAACACCATTAGGAATGTACTTACTAGAATGAAAGAGAAATCGTTTCCAAAATCCCCTAATAAATATCCAATTTTATCTCGCATACCAAATGGACGAACTGGCTGGTTATTGTTTTCCATTGATCCATTTACTTCTATCGCTCTTTCCATTATGAATACCTCCATTAATTATGAAAATTTCCCAAATCAACATTGTCATTTAGCGCCTTTTTAAACGTATAACAAAATAATAGAATCATTATTCATATATACGCTTATAACGCTTTCATAAAGATTAAGGTTGGTTAGTCCCAACAACCTAATAAGACGGCTTTGTTATAGATTCTTTACCATATGTTTGGTTTTCACATAAAACAATTATGATTGAATAAGTTCATAAGTTATTTTGTCTGCTCAACAAACTAATTAACTTATAAGCTTATATTATATGAAAACGTTTTTAAGTGCAAGCGCTTTTTTGCCAGGAAGTTAAAATAACGGCATACTCTATTGGTGAAATATGGGGGATATAGTACCTTGACAATTCTGTCAATTCATGGAACTATTATAGTAACCCTCGTATCACCTCTAGTTACTACTCCTATTTTCAAATAATGCAACCCTACCATTACCCGCCTATGAAGTGCATCACACTATCCTTCTTCACACACTTATTTTCCGACATTGTTTCAACAAAAAATTAAATTATAAATGAAAAGGAGTGCTTTTATTGGGACACGATATTTCAGGATTCAATAAAGCAGGAGAAGAAGTTGCTTATGCCCGTTTTAGCATGGGTAACTATAATGCTACCATACTGTACAATTTACTTGACGCGAACCGTTACAATGCTGGGGTCAGCGGGTCGGGCCAAAGTTCCACTTTCTCCCTAGACCAAATGGAAAGGGCATTGGATTCCTATCGTAAATTATATGAAAATGGTGATCCTCTGCCAGAAAACGATCCCTTAACTTGGGATATAAAACAGATTGCTGAATTTTTGCTAGACTGTTTAGCAACAGCAAAAAAAGAAGGAAATGTAGGAGTGTATTTTGGCTGATTATTTTTATTCAACCACTATCATCTATAATTTCCCCTGCAAGGAATAGTCCCCATTTCCTCTCCAGCCAATTTCTCTTCACACTTAAAAACTCTAACTTAATTTTTAGAAGTGCTATTCATCAACTCTTTATAAAATATAGGGCCGAGGTGATGATAGCTCACTCATAAGGCAAGATATCCAGAAACTGTAGGCTGCTTAGTTATTCATGGGTGAATAGGAGTAGTAATTTTTATGCAGTTTGCAAAAATTGTAGAATTCCTTCTTGACAGTTTTCTAAGTATTCTATATGATGTAAAGAAATCTTAAAAATATCAAAAATTAAATAAAGCAATTCCTTATCAAGAGTCGGGGGAGGAACTGGTCCAGAGATCCCGCAGCAACCGTTACTATGAAATACAGTAAAATGGTGCTAATTCCAGCAAGCATTCGCTTGAAAGATGAGACAGTGTGTAAAAACCTCTTCCTCATCCGGAGAGGTTTTTTCATTTCATTCGTACTGTCAGGTTTAGGATAAAGGGATTCATATTCTCTAAAAACCGAGTAAATTGATGAGGTAAATGCTATTTAATTGGAAGGGGGTGAAGCAAATCAATAAATAATGAAGTACCTTAGTGTCTAATCTATTTATCCATTACAATCAAAATTTTAAATTATGAGGAGAGATTACATTGACAAAGACTGATAGCTTGTACAAAAAATCATATTTTAGCAGGATCACTGAATTAAAGGAATACGCACCGGAAGCATTTGAATCCTTTTTTGCCTTTAATGACAAGGCATTGGCCGAGGGCAATTTGTCCGTGAAATTGAAAGAGCTGATTGCTGTTGCGGTAGCGCATATTACTGGATGCCCGTATTGCATTGAATTGCATGTAGGCAATGCGAAGAAAAACGATGCTGATAAGGAGGAAGTAGCGGAAGCAATTTTTGTGGCAACGGCATTGAAGGCGGGATCTGCTGCAGCCCACGGTGTAAACGGTCTTAATGCATTTGATGGAGAAAGAGATGATGAGCTGTATAAAGCATCCTATTTCAATCGACTGAAGGAGTTTGGTGCTATCAATAGTGATACATTCCAGGCGTTCGCAGCATTTGATCAACAGGCAATTAAAGCAGGAAAGTTGACGGAAAAAGAAAAAGAGTTAATAGCAGTAGCATCCGCACATACAACAGGGTGTGCTTACTGTATTGACTTGCATACGAAAAACGCCAAAAAAACTGGAGCGACCTTGGAGGAAATATCTGAAGCAATTTTTGTGGCAGTAGCTCTAAAAGCCGGTTCAGCGATTGCACATAGTGTGAATGCATTAAATGCTTACGATCAGGCTTGAATCTTCAGCAAACATCACTCAAATGTTATGGAAAAGGAGCTGCGAGGATGAAAAAACAAATTCACTTGAATGGGTTTATTCAAAACTCACCATCCCCTCACTCAACGGGGTTATGGAAACATGAGAAGGATCAGGGGATTAATCACAACCAGCTGTCGTATTGGACAGAAACAGCAAAAATTCTAGAGCGCGGAAAATTTGATGCCATGTTTATTGCGGATGTGCTGGGAACATACAGTGCATACGGGAACAGCCATCAAGCGGCTGCTCAGCATGCTGTCCAGCTTCCAGCCCATGATCCATTGCTGCCGATTTCAGCTATGGCCGCTGTCACTGAAAATCTGGGCTTTGCACCAACGATTTCCTCTACATATGCACAACCTTACGCACTTGCACGGCAATTATCGACGCTTGATCATTTAACGGAAGGGAGGGTCGCCTGGAATGTTGTGACATCCTATCTTGAAAGCGAAGCAGTCAATCTAGGGCTTTCCGGCCGCCTCCCCAAGGAGCTCCGCTATGATCGTGCAGATGAGTTTCTCGAAGTGGTCTATAAACTTTGGGAGCACAGCTGGGAGGATGATTCGGTTGTTTATGATAGGGAGAACGATACATTTGCACATCCGGATAAAGTTCGGCTGATCAATCACGAAGGTGAATTTTTCAATGTACCCGGCCCACATTTGGTCGAGCCTTCCCCTCAGCGTACGCCGGTTCTGTTCCAGGCAGGTGCTTCGCCGAAAGGAAGGAACTTTGCGGCTAAACATGCCGAGGCTGTATTTACCAAAAATCATTCATTGGATGCATTGAAAGCCTATGTGAAAGACATCCGAAAGAGAACACAGGAACAGGGAAGAAATCCGGATGATGTGGCGATTTTCCCGATGATCCTGCCAATCATTGGGTCTACGGAAGAAGAAGCTTATGCAAAATATGAGGATTTGACCAACCATGTCAGCTATGAAGGAACGGCTTCTCTTCTTTCCGGGCACACGGGAATTGATTTCTCTAAATATGACCCGGACCAGTATATTGAGGATATAGAGACAGAAGCAGTACAGGGCAACTTGGATATGTATACGAAAGATCCTAATAAAAAATGGACATTGAGGGAAGCCGTCAAAAATCATGGACTTGGTAATGGTACCGTTAAATTCATCGGAACGCCAAAGCAGATTGCAGATCGAATCGAGCAATGGGCTGTCGAAGGAGATGTCGATGGGTTCAATATCGCACAAACCTATTCACCGGGGACGTTTAGAGAATTTGTAGATTTAGTGGTACCTGAATTGCAGAGGCGCGGTATTTACCGGACGGAATACGAAGGAAAGACACTGCGGGAAAATATGTTTGGAAAAGGTGCCCATTTGCCTGACAACCACCCGGCGAGAAAGCTTGGTGCCAAACAGCCGCAATAAAAAGGGGGGGAACGCCTCCCCTTCACTAGTGAATGATAAAAAGTAAAGGAGGTCGGAAATGAGTACAATTACGCTGTACACATGGATTGGGTTTGCCGCATTTCTTGGAGTTATGGTGATCCTTGGTATCGTAAGTGCCAGAAAAACGAAAAGTGTAAGTGATTTTGCTACTGGTGGAGGAAGCTTGGGGCCATATGTACTTGGTCTATCCTTTGCTGCAACCTATTTAAGTGCCGCAACATTTCTCGGATATCCGGGATGGACCCATGCCTGGGGATTGTCCAACCTTTGGCTGTTCCTGGCAATGATTGGCGGTGGGCCGATAGGAGTATTAATGGTAGCAAAAAAGGTGAGGAAGCTGAATACGAAGCAAAAGTCACTTTCCCTGCCGGATTGGCTCGGCGATTTTTATAATAGTGATATATTGAGAGTAGGAACAGGGCTGATTCTGCTCTTCAATGTATTTTACATAGCGGCTCAGTTTGTAGCGGGTGCGCGAATCTTTGAATATCTTCTCGGAATGTCTTATACAAACGGACTGATATTTATTACGGCAATTGTTGTTCTTTATGTATTTGCAGGCGGTGCCTTTGCCGATATCTACACAGACGCCGTCCAGGCTGTGATGATGGCGATTGCTGGTCTTGCAATCTTTATCTCGGGGCTCGTCATTTTTTGGGAAGGGGGAATAACTGCGACATTCTCGGGTATCGTGAATGATCTCAGTTCCCAAAATGGTAATTTAGTAGAGGTGTTTAATCCTGAGTCGGCCCATTTTTATTCCATCGGTGCAATATCGGGTGCGATTGTTATTCAATGGGCATTTGCCTCAGCGCCTCACCTGTTTAACAAAGTGCTTGGGCTGAAAAGTGAAAAGGATCTAGGAAAAATGATTGCTACCTATGTTATCACCGCCTCTTTCTGTCTGCTTGTTCTATTTGGGGGATTATACAGCAGAGTGGCGCTTGGCAATAATGTGGTGCAAGCTGATCTCGCATTAATGGAATATGCAGTCTGGGCTTTTCCGGCGATCGTGGTAGCAATATTCGGTGTGGTCATCCTTGCAGCGGCCATGTCAACAACAGATGGAATATTCGTTTCCATTTCTACCGTATTTGCCAATGATATTTTCCTAAAGTTTCTCGTTAAAAGAAAGATTATCAAGATAAGTGATGAAAAAGCACAAAAAGTTTCGCTGCAAATTAGCCGTCTGACAGTTCCTTTGATAGGATTGGCCGCATTTCTGGTGGTGCTGCAGCCGCCCGCTTATATGGGGGATGTCATGTGGATTGGAATTTCCGGGGTAGCTGCCGGGACGATGGGGCCAATCTTATATGCTGTTTATAGCAAGAAGAAAGCACCTGCAAGAGCGGCAGAACTTTCGATGACCGTAGGATTGTTCTCCTATCTCATTATCTACTTTACTGGTCTCATCCCAAGTACAATGTCCGCAGGCGCAGTAGCCACTTTTATTGGCATTGCAACGATCGTGATTTTTGCACGAATACTGAAAAACCCTCATGTTCCTGCAGAGGAAGTGGAAGAAAGCAGCGTACAGGCAAACTAGGGAAAGGGTGAGTGTAGATGTTTGTTAATCCGATGCTTTCCGTATGGTTGTATGGATTTATCATTAGTCTCATAATTATTGGCTTCTCGCTTTGGAAATGGTATTCCGGAAAGTAGGAGGCAGGTACCGTGGCCAAAGAGGAACGGGGTAACAGATGATCGGGCATTCCTGAGAGAAGGGATGCATGGCATTTCTTTGCTGATTCCATATTTAATCGATAAAAGTTGGAGGTTATACGATGACGGAAACAAAAATAGCTACATTAAAGAACTACATAGGCGGAAAATGGGTGGAGGCGAAATCGGACAAGACAGAGGAAGTCTTTAACCCGGCAACTGGAGAATTGATTGCTCAAGTTCCTATATCCTCTCAAAAGGATGTAGATGATGCGGTGCAGGTAGCCTCCGAAGCATTTCAGGAATGGAAGGAAGTTCCTGTGCCAAAACGAGCGCGCATTCTATTCAAGTATCAGCAGCTGATGGTGGAACACTGGGATGAGCTGGCAGAAATAGTAACCATTGAGAACGGGAAAAACTTTAATGAAGCGAAGGGAGAGGTGCAACGGGGAATTGAAAATGTAGAATTTGCTGCAGGGGCACCTTCTCTGATGATGGGGGAACAGCTCCCATCGATAGCAGATGGATTGGAATCCGGCGTTTATCGTTATCCAATCGGGGTGATTGGGGGGATTACACCATTTAATTTTCCAATGATGGTCCCTGCATGGATGTTTCCCATGGCGATTGTCACGGGCAATACATTTATATTAAAACCATCGGAACGAACACCTTTATTGGCAAATCGTTTGGCTGAATTGCTTGAATTGGCGGGGCTGCCAAAAGGAGTCTTCAATATTGTGCATGGGGCACATGATGTGGTAAATGGCTTATTGGATCATCCGGATATCCCGGCAATCTCCTTTGTCGGCTCCCAGCCGGTTGCCGAATATGTTTATAAAAGAGGAACTGACAATCTGAAGCGGGTGCAGGCACTTGCAGGAGCAAAAAATCACTCGATTGTATTGGAAGATGCCAATATGGAAAATGCAACCACCCAAATCTTAAATGCTGCTTTTGGCTCGGCAGGTGAACGTTGTATGGCAGCGTCAGTTGTTGCCGTGGAAGAGTCGGTCGCTGATGAATTCATATCCTTATTACATCAAAAGGCCGATGGACTTAAAATCGGCAACGGATTGGATGAAGGCGTCTTTCTTGGCCCTCTCATCCGTGAAAGCCATAAAGAACGGACCCTTGATTATATTGCAACTGGGGAAAATGAAGGAGCTAAGCTGGTACGCGACGGAAGAAAAGATGAAAATGCCAAAAGTGCAGGATATTTTGTCGGGCCAACTATTTTTGATCATGTGAGCAGTGAAATGAAGATCTGGCAGGATGAGATATTTGCCCCGGTATTATCAATTGTCAGGGTAAAAGACCTTGACGGCGCCATTGCATTGACAAACAGGTCTTCTTTTGCCAATGGGGCGTGTATTTTTACCAACGACGGCGGGAAAGTCCGGCAGTTTCGGGAAACCATTGATGCCGGGATGCTGGGTGTAAACATCGGTGTACCGGCCCCTATGGCTTTCTTTCCATTCTCCGGCTGGAAAGACTCCTTCTATGGTGACCTACATGCTAACGGCAAAGACGGACTCAATTTTTATACACGAAAAAAAGTTATTACTACTCGATGGGTATAAGTCTTGCAAAGGGAAAGACAAGCAATGCCTGCCATTTGAACATTTAGTGAAATGATGATCTTGAACGTAATGGTGGTTTTCAGCTTAAGAAGCACAGCAGAAGATTTAGGGGGGAGAGAATGAAGGTTGTTGGATTATCCGGTTCAAGAATCGGATCAAAAACAAGAACGGCTATGGAGTATACGATGACAGCAGTTGCTGACAAGTATCCGGATGCCGAGACAACATTAATTGATCTAGCAGATTATGATATACAATTCAGTGATGGTCGTGACTACAGGGAATATGAGGGAGATACAAAATATGTAACGCAGATCATAATGGAAGCCGATGCTATTATTATTGGAACGCCTATTTTCCAGGCATCCATACCAGCAACATTGAAAAATATATTTGATTTAATTCCTGCGGACGCCCTTCAAGGCAAAGTGGCTAGTATACTTGTCACCGCTGGATCACCAAAACATTACTTAATTGCGGAGCAGCAGTTGAAACCAATCCTCGGTTATATGAAAGCCCTAGTGGTCCAGACCTATGTGTTTATCGAAGCAAAGGATTTCTATCAAAAGGAAATAATAAATGAGGATGTACTAGACCGGATGGATCGATTGGCTGAAGATACGGCCGTTCTGACGGAAACATATAAGAGAATTCGTGAAGAAAAAGAAGCAGATTTGAGTTTTAGCTAAATGATAGCGGGTACGTTGAAATCGTTATAGAGTGCCTTCCTATAGTTGGGAATTCATAGAGTTTTCATAAGTACCGACAACTGATCTATTCTGGTCGATTTAAAGCCGGATGAGGTTGGGACAAAATTAAATTGTTTAATTAAGGAAGACGAACAATGACGGATTTAGCGGAGGAAATATGCGTAGACTCCTACGGGAGGAAAGGCCTAGGCGAGACACCGCAGTGCGATAGAACAAGGTGGCTCACCAGCCGCCCGTGGAAAGCGAAGCATATTTCCGCAGCAGCTAACTCCACTAAACAAAATTTCTAGTAGTTCGGAATTTCTTTTGATTAAACACTCTGTGTCCCAACCTCATCTTTTTTAATTGTTTAGGAATTATTTGACTCGTAAATGAAACCCATCAGAATAAAAGTGTTTGTTTAAACGCGCTGATTGCGGAAATATTCTATTGTTGCAGTTACGAAAGGGTCAAGTCGACTCGGAGCCAGCCTCGAACACCATTGATAAACCATATCTCATCATATACACCAAGGTCTTCTTTTTTTATCCTTTTTTCTTCAATGATACCCTGATCTAATAATTGTTTTCGAAACGTTCCTCCTAACAAACCACATACGATAGGAGGGGTGTAAAATTTGCTGCCTTGTTTAACCACTACATTTCCTGTAGTAAATTCAGTGATTTCCCTTTGTTCGTTCCACAATAAAACGGAAAAAATATGATTCAATGCTTGTTGTTGATGTTTCTCATAGATTGTCCGGTTCGTAGTTTTATGATAAAGGTATGGATCACGGCTATCGATTGGTGACTTGGCAAGTGAACAAGTTACCGGTTCTTGCGTATTTGCTAAAGGGCTTGATTCAATGGAGATTTCTCCAGATCGATCTGTCAATAACCGCACCTTATATTTTCCATCAGCGAGGGTGGATTTTAATTGTTCCAAATGATTCTTTACATCTTGCTCATTAATTTTAAAGTTAAAATAACGCGCTGAATCAATTAAACGGTTTAGGTGCTCCTTTAATAGTGGATAATTGCCATCAACGAGTCCAAGTGATTCTAGTAATTGAAATTCGGGACGTCGTTCAGTGAGTAATTGGGCTTTCGTAACCATTTCTTCGTATTCCCCCTCTACGGTTGAATCCCAAGTGATTCCGCCACCAACACCATAAATGGCTTTATTTTGATCAGTATCAAGGAGGACGGTGCGAATCGGGACATTAAAAGTAGCTTCTCTATTTGGGGTAATAAATCCAACTGCACCACAATATACGTCTCTAGGTGACTGTTCTAATTTTGCAATATAATCCATGGTGCTCATTTTTGGTGCCCCAGTGATCGATCCACACGGAAATAATGCTTGAAACCAATCAAAAATAGTCGTGTGCTCTTCCAGCTCCGCTTCTATTGTAGAAGTCATTTGGTGAACAGTGGGATAGGATTCAACAGCAAATAAATTTGGTACGCGAACACTTCCGGGTACAGAGATTCTCCCTAAATCATTCCGTATTAAATCGACGATCATTAAGTTTTCTGCCTGGTCCTTTTCTGATCGCTTTAGCTGTTCTTTTAAGAAACGATCCTCTGTTGGATAACGTCCACGTTTGGCAGTTCCTTTCATTGGCTTTGTCGTAATTCGATTATCCGCAACTCGAAAAAATAGTTCAGGGGAAGCAGATAAAACCCGAAATCTTCCCATATTTAAATAAGCGCTATAAGATGCTTGCTGATTTCTTGCTAGTTGTTGGTAGAAAGAGAAATCATCGCCAAAAAATTGTGCATGTAATCGTGACGTATAGTTGATTTGATAAGTATTTCCTGCTTCAATTGCGTCTTTAATTTTAACCATTGCTGCTTGATACTGATTGTAGCTCAAATCGTATGTCCATTCCGTTACGTGGTAAGGCTCATTTGGTGCTTGAATTTCTATATTTGCCGGACTGTCAAATACCGCAAACCAAACCAAGGGAAAAGCTGATTGAGAATGTATGGAAAGGGTTGGATCAAATGCAGGAGCAGCTTCATAACTTACACACCCTGCAACATAATACCCCCTATCCACGGCTTCTTCCACCTTAGAAAAAATCGTTGTTATTTCTTGTAAATCATTGGTTTGATAGACCCGAACAGGATTTTTGAATACGTATGGTGACTCGCTGCCTTTTTTCGTTTCAAAATCAAAGAGCAGAAAGGGTGTCCCTGGATTCATCATTCATTTCACCTCGCTGATGTAGCCATAACAAAGCTTGTTCATAGCTGTTTTGGGTCATTTGAAAACCATGCTCTGTTAAAATCGATTCTGGATGGAATTGAACTCCCTCTACAGGATACTTTTTATGGCGGATTCCCATAATTGTTCCACTGTCATCAAGTGAACTGATTTTTAGCTGAGCGGGGACTGCATTGGTATCCGCGGCCAACGAGTGATATCTTGTCACATATGTAGGGGATAAAATGGATGTGAAAATTCCAAGCTGATCATGTTGGACTTTGGTGACTTTTCCATGCATTGGCCGGGTCCCTTTTATAATTGAGCCGCCAAAAAATTCAACAATCAGTTGGAAACCAAGACAAACTCCAAAGATTGGTGTTTGATGGTGAAACGCTTTTATAATATTTCTTGATATCCCTGTCTTTTCAGGAGTCCCTGGTCCGGGCGACAACACAATCAAATGAGGTTGGAGTCGTTCAATTTGTTGAACGGTAATCTCATCATTTTTATATACACGAACATCGTTTTCAATTTGTTTGTAATATTGAAACAAATTATATGTAAAGGAATCGTAATTATCGATAATTACAATCATACCATACACCTCTATAAATTATATTAAGCACCTATTATACCTTAAATAAGTGAGATTGGCTTCACTAAACAGCCACATTTCCATCTTGGCCAATTAATATCATGTACATATTCATAGGACAGTTTAAATTTTGGCTGATGGTGGTTAAATCTTGATACTTCCACATTTTCACCAAAAGCTTCCCTTCCTCTTCAGGCGGGTGATTTGGTTTCCTCTATAAAAATGGGACAGATTATCGGTCGGAGCGAATGAGCCCAAAGTGGATTTTTATTGTCTACATTTACTAGTAAACCGAATACAGTATAAATGTCTAGATAAAGGGGGAATACAATGGAGACCAATACTTCAAGATATCCGAACCACCTTGCATGGCATGAGACCCTTGAATTACATGAACTGGTTGCTTTCCAATCTATCGGGTTAATGAAATTAAAAAGGTTTTTTCCAGAGGTCAAAGATGCAGAGCTTCGATCCATTTACGGCCATACGATTAAAAGTTTGGAGAACAATCTGAAGGAACTGCTTCAATTCTATTCATTTGCACCCAGGGATGACGAGCAAGAGGATTTTCGGAACATGGATACGGGCTTCTTTTCGGGGGATTTATTGGGGTTCGCAAAAACATCAGTTCGATATTATGCGATAGCTATTACGGAGACAGCCACACCTGTTCTGAGAGAAATATTGAATAAACAGTTGCAACAAGCGATTCAGACACACGCTATGGTTTTTAACTATATGTATGAGAAAGGGTACTATCCGTCGTATGACCTCGAAAAGTTATTGCGAAATGATATAAGAAAGGCGGGAAATGCGATAAATATGCGCTATTAAATAAGGATGTCAGTTTTTTAAACCAAAACCCTCTATTCCTGCTGGAATGCTTGTGCCGCATAAGAGGAATAATTTCACTTAAAATCATGAAGTACACCTCAAAAGATATTTGAGGTGTACTTTCAATTTAGGGGCTTATGCATTTATTGTAATTCACGGATGGTTTGATCGACGAACATGACGAGGTCTCCTCTGTGTGCCTGATCATAGAACACACCGGCCTGTTGATCATCATATCCCATTTCCTGGATGGTATCCCGTATAGGGTCGTCGCCTACAAGAAAATGTTTGAACTTGTCTTTCCAGCTTTCTTCTTCTTTTGTCTGGACTACTGTATCAGTTGTGCCGCGAACAAGGGAGACATCATCCTTTTTCTTTGTCAGTATGAATATTTCCGATTCGTCATACCCTTGTTCTTTTAAATCCTTCAGTTTTTCCAGTACTTCCTCTTCCTGTTCAAATGTACCAACATGTTTTGTTGCAGGAGCCATCACTTGTTCCTCCTCATCATTTATTGGTTTACATATCTATTTCCTTTTAACTGTGAGTTGAAACAGGGAGCGGAGTGGATGGATTTGCGGCTTAACCGGGAATATCCTTTTGATCATCTTGGGATTGTTCGTTTAAATCGCGCAGCAGCAGGATGAGCCTGTTCTTCTCCTGTACCGTCAATTCTTCATATCTGTCCAGCTCCGTTTTAATGAATTCGATGGCAGGGTCTGTTTGCTTCTGATCCTTGACGAAATAGGTAGTGATGGAGCCGGTTAGCATACCGATCAATCCAATACCTACCAACATAAGGAAAATGGCGACAACCCTTCCGAGGATAGAGTCCGGAGAAATATCTCCGTATCCCACGGTCGTAGTAGTTACGATCGACCACCATAAACCGTCAGCATACGTATCAATCGTAGGCTCAAAGTGTGTAACCAATACGGTAGATAGGATCAGCATAATGACTGATAAAGTTAACACCCTGTCTAATCCATTGGTTTTCAAAATTTGGCTTAGTAACTTGAGATGTTTATTTCCTGCAGAAACCAACCGCAGGAGACGAAAGGCCCTTACTATCCTGGCAGCATGGAATATACTGTCTAGTGGGATGGCGGCTACGATATCGAAGGGGTTCTTCTTAACAAACTCCCACTTATGATCGCTTCTGATGAAGCGTACCATCACATCGAGAAATAGTAGCAGCCATACAAAGCGGTCCAATATAATGATTGTCGCATTGTCACTATTTATAAAAAATACGGAAATGAATGCAAGGGACACCAGCACGATCTCATAGACAGCAGTTATTCGCTTATACAATTGATCATTCAATCCTCTAAATATAATATTTTGTACTATTCTATTATATTACAGCTAGGGGTAGTATGAAATAAGATTCTTAGGATTCCATAGTAGTGATGGAGGTTTAACTCCCGATGTAATCGGAAATAGTTTTTATGAAGCCGCTAAAAAGCGGATGAGGATTAAAACTTCTAAAGGGAGTTAAAGGAGGTTGTGCAAATGACAGTACTTCAAGAGGTAATGACAGAGAGAGTTGTCGATGCAAAACCGACGGATAATCTGCTCACCCTTGCGAAAGAAATGGAAACGAAAGACGTAGGGATGATTCCGGTTATGGGAAACGGTAATGTTGAAGGAATACTGACAGACCGCGATATCGTTACCAAAGGACTGGCCAAAAATAAGGATGTCGAGCAAGTCACAGCAGGTGAGGTCATGAACGAAAATGTGGTGACTGGCCTTCCGGATATGGATATCAGTGAAGCAGCTAAAGTCATGCAGGATCACCAGATCTCCCGTCTGCTTGTAGCAGAGGATAATGAAGTGAAAGGCGTCGTTTCCCTTGGCGACATTTCCTTGAGGGACAATGATGAGTTAAGCGGCGGCACATTGGAAGAAGTTAAAAAGCCTAGACACTAAGTAGTTATTAAAAGTAAAAATAGTTGAAACCAAGCCTTCCACCCCTTATGATGAATGGGTGGAAGGCTTTTTTATCAGCTCAAAATAAAAGGGGTTGACAATATACCTTGCGGGGTATATGATGATATCAGACTTCCTTGAGAGGGGTTGCGAATGAGCATTGTAATTGGAATTATCATTGCCTGGATTGCCATCCAGTTATATAGAAGGAATATACCGGTCACTGGAGTGAAGAAGGTTAGTCCCTTTGATCTTTTGGCTGTTGAGGAAGAGAAGATGCTATTGGACGTGAGGGATTTTCAAACTTCTTCCGATAATCGGCTCGAACATGTGCAAAATATGCCGCTACCGTACCTCCACAGGTATTATAAGGAACTTCCGAACAAACGGATCATCCTTATTGCTGCAGATCATGTAGAGAAGAATCTGGCCGCACGGTTTTTAAAGGGAAAAGGTGTCAGTATAAATGGCTACCATTTGGAAAAAAGTAATAGAAAGGAGCGGTATTCCTATGAAATATGATGAAAAAGTAACCAATCGGATGAAACGAATTGAAGGGCAGATCCGTGGGCTGCTGCGGATGATGGAAGAAGAAAAGGACTGCAAGGATGTTGTAACACAGCTTTCCGCAGTAAAAAGTGCCATTGATCGCACATCTGCCCTGATTGTCAGCAAAAACCTGGAAGAATGTATCCGTCAGGAACAGGAGAATGGACAGAGTGCAGAAGAACTGATCAATGAAGCGGTCAGCCTCCTGGTGAAAAGCAGGTAGCACCGCTTCTATACAAAATGGTTGACAAGAGCATTATTATGGATAGTGGCTGGAATTCAGCCGTTATTTTTTAAATAATTATATACCCATACAGGTATCTGTAAATAAAAAATAAAATAAGAAAAGGGAGCAAATATAATGGCAGAGAAGAAAAAAACAACAATTATTCTATTCAGCGGGGAGTACGATAAGGCAATGGCAGCATATATCATTGCTAATGGGGCTGCTGCTTACGACCATGAAGTAACGATTTTCCATACCTTCTGGGGCCTGAATGCACTGAGGAAAGAGAATCAAGTGCCGGTCAAGAAAGGTTTCATGGAGAAGATGTTTGGGAAAATGATGCCTAGGGGCGCAGATAAAATGGGACTCTCCAAGATGAATTACCTTGGGATGGGGCCAAAAATGATCAAGGATGTTATGAAGAAGCATAACTCTATGCCTTTGCCGCAGCTAATTGAGATGGCTCAGGAGCAAGATATAAAATTGCTCGCATGTACCATGACCATGGATCTTCTGGGGTTACAGAAGGAAGAGCTGCTGGATGATATCGAGTACGGTGGAGTAGCTGCCTATATCGGTGAAGCGGAAGAAGGAAACATCAGCTTGTTCATCTAAATTTTTTTGCGTCATTAAATACCCCTATGGGTAACTTTGATAAAATTGATATAAATAGTAAGGGTTAGAAAGGAGAGGTTTCCAGGATGAAGGAAATCACAGCAGAACAACTGGCAGAGAAAATAAAAAGTGGAGAAAAAGTGAATGTTGTTGATGTTAGAGAAGATGAAGAGGTAGCACAAGGCAAAATCCCCGGTGCTAAGCATATCCCATTGGGAGAAGTCCCGAACCGTTTGGATGAGTTGGATAAAGATAAGCATTATTATATGGTTTGCCGTTCTGGCGGCCGAAGTGGAAATGCAACCCAGTTCCTATCTGAAAAAGGGTACGATGTGACAAACATGGCCGGCGGTATGCTGGACTGGAAAAACGAAGTGGAGAAATAAGGAGGAAATTGATGATGAGTATTATTGCAGATGAAATTCTTGATGCAAAAGGCTTGGCTTGCCCTATGCCAATTGTAAGAACAAAGAAAGCCATTACCAATCTGGATCCCGGCAAGGTGATGGAAGTACAGGCAACGGATAAAGGTTCAACTGCCGACCTGAAAGCATGGTCGGAAAGCACTGGGCATCAATACCTGGGAACCGTAGAAGATGGGGAAGTCCTCAAGCATTATATTCGGCGTGCGAGTGAATCAGAGACTTCTGAAGAAACACGACATGATACCGTAGCAGATCTTGAAGAGCTGCGCAGCAAGCTGGACGGGAATGAAGACATTATGGTACTGGATGTTCGCGAGCCTGCAGAATATGCCTTCGGTCATATCCCGAGTGCGGTCAATATACCCCTAGGGGAATTGGAAGGCCGCATGGAAGAACTGGATAAAGACAAAGATATCCATGTCATCTGCCGTACTGGCAGCAGAAGTGACCTTGCTGCACAGAAACTGGCTGAAAAAGGATTCGGGCGAGTAATAAACGTGGTTCCTGGTATGGCTAAATGGGATGGACCACAGGATAAAAACTAATAAAACTATTGGAGGTTTTTCACTATGGTTAACACAAAAGTAGCAATCATTGCATCAAACGGCAGTCTCTTTGATGCTTACAAAGTATTCAACATCGCGACAGCTTCGGCTGCACCCGATGCGGAGGTGGGTATCTTCTTTACCTTTGAAGGATTGAACATGATCCACAAGGAAGCACACAAGGAACTGCCGTTGCCTGAAGGGAAGGAGCATTTCCAGGAAGGTTTCCAAAAAGCGAACGTTCCATCCATCGAAGAGCTTGTCAATATGGCTCAGGAAATGGGAGTGCGTATGATAGGCTGCCAAATGACGATGGATGTCATGAACCTGGAAAAAGATGCATTTATTGAGGGAATCGAAGTAGGCGGAGCGGCAACATTTATTGAGTATGCAAAGGATGCGAACATCACCCTGACATTCTAAGGAGGCGTTATTTATGACAAAAGCAATCTCACCTAAGGAACTGGCTCAGCGAGTAATCAACCGGGAAGACACATTGATTTTGGACGTCAGAAACACCGATGATTTCGACGACTGGAGAATTGAGGGAGAGAATGTCGAAGTCTTGAATGAACCTTATTTCAATCTCATGGACGGGATTGAACCTGTTGAGGGCAGACTGGAGAAAGATCAGGAGGTTATTACAGTTTGTGCCAAGGGCAACTCTTCCGAAATGGTAGCTGAACAATTGGAAGAAGCTGGGTTCACCAAAGTATACAGCCTGGAGGGCGGTATGCAGGCATGGAGTGAGCACTTGGAACCGGTCAAAGTAGGTGATTTGAACGATGGCGGAGCGATCTATCAGTTCGTCCGTCTCGGAAAAGGCTGCCTTTCTTATTTCATTGAATCCAATGGTGAAGCGTCGGTGGTCGATACTGCCCGTATGACAGAGGCTTATGAGCAATTTGCCGAAAAGCGGGAAGTAAAGATCAAGCATGTTCTGGATACTCACTTGCATGCAGACCACATTTCAGGGGGAAGAGAGCTTGCAGGAAAGACAGGGGAAAGCTATTACCTTCCACCTAAAGATGCCTCAGAGGTGACTTTTGAATATCAGCCGTTGGAGGAAGGGAATGACCTGGTGGTAGGTAATACTGCTATCCAAGTACAGCCTATTTATTCACCGGGCCACACCATTGGCAGCACCTCTCTAATTATTGAAGACAAATATCTGCTCACTGGTGATATTCTGTTTGTGCAGTCTATTGGCCGCCCGGATTTGGCTGGAAAGGCAGAAGATTGGGTCGGTGATCTGCATGAAACCTTGTACAAGCGCTATAAGGAACTTTCAGATGATCTGATCGTTCTTCCGGCCCATTATTCTTCCATCGAAGAGCAGGGAGAAAAGGGCGAAGTGGCTGCACGCTTGGGCGATCTCTATCAAGAGAATTCCGGCCTGCAGGTGGATAGTGAAGAGAAATTCCGCCAGATGGTAACGGAAAACCTGCCGCCACAGCCGAATGAACATGAAAAGATCAGAAAAACAAACATGGGTAAAGTGAATCCTGACCATGATGAACAAAAAGAAATGGAAACAGGGCCAAACCGCTGTGCGGTTTCATAAATAAAGGAGGAGAATAAAGATGGAAGCAACTAAAGTATTGGACGCAAAAGGTCTGGCATGCCCTATGCCAATCGTGAGAACAAAGAAAGCAATCGAGGAAATCAATACAGGGGAAGTTTTGGAAGTTCATGCGACAGATAAGGGAGCAAAAAGCGACCTGACTGCATGGGCAAAATCCGTTGGGCATGAATTGCTTGAGGATACCGAAGAAGATGGCGTTCTAAAATTCTGGATCAAAAAAGGCTAAAAAGGAGACCCGTCTAAGCGGGTCCCCTCTTTATTTAGGGGGAATATAACCAATGGAATACAGTTTACTATTTATCATCACACTTTTTCTTATCGGCTTTGTCGGTTCCTTCATCTCAGGGATGGTAGGTATCGGCGGATCCATTATTAAATATCCAATGCTGCTGTATATTCCGGCAATGGTTGGTGTTTCAACATTTACTGCCCACGAAGTATCCGGGATCAGTGCTGTTCAAGTATTGTTCGCCACGATTGGAGGAGTTTGGGCGTACCGGAAAGGCGGCTATTTAAATAAATCACTGATTCTTTATATGGGAATTTCCATCCTGATCGGGAGCTTCATCGGAGGATATGGTTCTCAGTTCATGGGTGAAGGTGCCATTAATATTGTTTATGGAATTCTAGCGACAATAGCAGCCATTATGATGTTCATTCCGAAGAAAGGAATTGATGATATTCCTTTGGATCAGGTCACTTTCAATAAAGGAGTGGCATCTGTATCCGCTTTGTTAGTAGGGATTGGTGCAGGGATTGTCGGTGCCGCAGGAGCATTTGTCCTCGTGCCGATTATGCTCGTAATCCTTAAGATCCCGACCAGGATGACAATCGCCACTTCATTGGCGATTACATTTATTTCCTCCATTGGTTCTACAGCCGGGAAACTCCTGACTGGACAAGTGCTGTTCATTCCTGCTGTGATCATGATTATTGCAAGCTTGATTGCCTCTCCTTTGGGAGCGAAGGCAGGTCAGAAGATCAATACTAAAATCCTTCAAATTCTGTTGGCCGTTCTCATACTTGGAACAGCGATAAAAATATGGACGGATGTATTTTAATCGACTCTTCTCTGTTATTTCCTCCTCATCCAGGGAAAGAATAATGGGAAAGGAGATGATGGAATGTTCGATTACACGGTTACAACTAAAAAGTCTGTAAATAAAGCGATCCAATCATTAGAAGAAGTTTTGAAAGAGGATCAGTTCGGGGTACTTTGGAATTTTGATATCAGAGAAACACTTGGAAAAAAGGGATTTGAATATGATCAGGAGTTTCATGTCCTTGAGGTATGTAACCCAGGTTCTGCAAAAGAGGTATTAACCAACAACCATATGGCCGGATACTTTCTCCCATGCAAAATAGTTGTTTATGAGCATGAGGGGACTACCCATATTGGCATGCCGAGACCGAAGAAATTGATTGAGTTGACAGGTGATCATTCATTAGATGAGTTTGCCGAGGATATCGAAAAGCGCCTGGTTTCAGCAATGGACAAGGCTAAGTAAGAGCAAGTCCCCTGCACCGGCTGCCGGCCGGTGTTCTCTCTTTTATACTTAATCTGGAAAGCTTGGTTGTTTGACAAAAATACCCCAGGGTGTATAATGTGGTTAGAACATGAGGGAGCAAAAGGAGGAACAATCAATGGATATAATTACGTGGCTGCTGATCATTGTTGCAGCATATTTTCTGATAAGCAGGATGATGCCTGCAAAAGGTGTAACCAACATTACTACAGAGGAAGCAAAAGGAAAGTTCAAGGATAAGGGCACACAATTTGTTGATGTACGTACCGCTGGGGAATATAAGGCAAATCACCGTAAGCCATTTAAGAATATCCCTTTGCACGAGCTGTCAAATCGTATAGCGGAGTTGGATAAAAACAAGGAAGTCGTAGTGATCTGTCAGAGCGGTATGAGAAGTATGAAGGCTGCTAGGATTTTAAAAAAGCAGGGCTTTAATAAAATCAGCAATGTACGTGGCGGCATAGGAGCATGGAGTTAACAAACTATTAAGCTACAAGGATCCGTCTATATTTTTTTGAATCAAATATACCCCCTTCGGTATATTTGATGGAGGTGTGAAAATGAATTCCATTACGGTATTCACAACAACACAGTGTCCATACTGTGTCATGCTGAAGAGCTTTCTGACGGCACAGAACGTGGACTTTGAAGAAGTGAATGTAGAACAGAACCCGGAGATTATGCAACAGCTTGTTGCTGAGACCGGACAGATGGGCGTCCCGCAATCCAGGGTGAATGGCCAATGGGTTGTAGGTTTTGATCCGGATGCTATTGTAGGCTTGCTAAAAAAGTAAAGTAAAAGAAAAAACGTATGGAGGGAATGTATGATGTCAATGAAGGCAATGACTGCTGGTGAAGCAGCAAAAAAAGTGATCAATAGAGAGGAACTCTTTGTTCTGGATGTAAGAAATACAGATGACTTTGAAGATTGGAAGATGGAAGGTGAAAGATTTGAATACCTGAACATCCCGTATTTTGATTTGATTGATGGGGTGGAGAATATTCTGGATAAACTTCCAACTGATCAAGAAATTCTTGTAGTATGTGCAAAAGAAGGATCATCTGTCATGGTAGCGGAGATGCTTTCCGAACAAGGTCTTGATGTTTCCTATCTGCAAGGCGGTATGAAAGCATGGAGTGAGCATATGGAGCCTGTTAAAGTCGGCGATTTAAATAATGGAGGAGAGTTGTATCAATTTGTCCGTCTTGGCAAAGGCTGTCTCTCTTATATGGTAATCTGTCATGGGGAAGCGGCTGTCATTGATGCAACGCGGATGACAAATATTTTTACAGAATTTGCAAAAGAAAAGGGTGTGGAGATCAAGCATGTATTTGACACACATCTTCATGCCGACCATATTTCCGGCGGCAGAAAGATTGCTGAACAGACAGGTGGACAATACTGGCTGCCTCCAAAAGATGCAGGTGAAGTGACATTCGACTATCAGCCGCTAGAAGACGGGGAAAGCGTGACGATTGGAGAAACGACGATCGAAATTAATGCATTATACTCCCCTGGGCATACAATCGGCTCTACTTCCTTTGTGGTAGATAACAGCTATCTGCTGTCTGGAGATATTCTGTTCATTGACTCGATTGGCCGTCCGGATTTAGCCGGGATGGCGGAAGATTGGGTTGGTGATCTGAGAGAAACATTGTACAATCGTTATCGGTCTCTTTCAGAGGAATTGGTCGTTCTTCCTGCCCACTTCATGATTATTGATGAGTTGAATGAAGACGGTTCGGTTGGACAAAAACTTGGAAAACTGTTCGAGGAGAATCATGGGTTGAATATTAAGGATGAAGGAGAGTTCCGGCGAGTGGTTACGGAAAATCTGCCGCCACAGCCTAATGCCTACGAGGAGATCCGCAAAACAAATATGGGTATCATTACACCAGAAGAAGAGGAACAGCGTGAGATGGAAATCGGGCCGAACCGCTGTGCAGTAAGGTAACCATAAACAGATATAAGAAAACCGGAGTCGTTCCTGTAGAGCGTCTCCGGTTTTTGAATAAGGAGATACTGAAATAAGGGTTTTGCTTATTTTAACGAAACTTTCCTATTCCCCATATATAATGGAGGCATCGGAGTTTCGGAGACTGATGATAGGGAGATGGTCCACCATGAAAAAAATCGTGATATTTCTTATATTGGCGGCAATGTTCGGTTGGGCAGTATATGACTTTGTCTCGCCAGAGGTTTCTCCGGATGAAAGTGAATTCCATGCAACAGATCAAACGGAGACAGAGGATGCGGGAAAAGGGACCGAAGCGCAGACTGGACTGGACATAGGAAATAAGGCACCTGATTTTACCCTGAAAGGGCTGAATGGGAAGGAGATGAAATTGTCAGATTTCCGTGGCCAAAGGGTGATGCTTAATTTTTGGGCTACATGGTCTCCGCCATGCCGTGCGGAGATGCCGGACATGGAGGAGTTCTACCAAAATAAAGATGTTTCTGTATTAGCGGTGAACTTGACGGAGACCGAATCGAGCGGGCAAGGCGTAGAAGAATTTGTTGAAGAATATGGGCTATCTTTCCCTGTGTTGATGGATGAAAAGACGGTGGTGGCAGATACTTATGCTATCCAGCCAGTACCGACCACATATATGATCGACTCCAATGGGGTTATTCAACACAAAGCGTTTGGGGCGATGAACTATGACATGATGGTCCAGGAGTTTGAAAAAATGGAGTAGTTATCCCTCATTTTGTATACTCAGGTACAGAGGTGATCAAGATGAACCGAAGCGTGTTGGTAGTGGAAGATGATAAGATGATTCGCGAGCTCGTGAGTAAAAAAAGAAGGAGTAGGTGTTAAAATGTCAAAAGAACAATGGGATAACAGTTTTTCGGATGAAGAGTTTGTATATGGAACACGTCCAAATGAATTTATTGAGAAAATGAGTGGAGTACTTCCCGATCACTCGAAAATTGGCTGTTTTGCTGAAGGAGAGGGAAGAAATGCAGTTTACCTAGCCGGGTTGGGCCATGAAGTCACCGCCTATGACCAGTCACCAGTCGGCCTCGCGAAGGCGAAGGAGCTGGCCAAGGAGCATGGCGTCAGTCTCCAGACTGCTGTAATGGATCTCACGAAAGAAAAAGTGGAAACACGGCAATATGACGCAGCTGTTATGGTATTTGGCCATGTACCGAGAGAAGACCAGGCTTTTTTTATCGAAAATATCCTCGATTCCGTCAAACCAGGCGGTCATATTCTTTTGGAAGTATATTCAGAAGATCAGCTAAAATACCAGACAGGTGGACCGAAATCTCTGGACATGCTGTATCATCCTTCGCAGATACTGGAATGGATAGGAGATCACCAATGCCTGCATTTCTATTATGGAGAGGCGGAGAGAAATGAAGGAAAACGCCACCATGGTACAGGGCATGTGATACAAGCTGTAGTTCGGAAAAAGGACACAGGTGAAGTATAACCACAAAGGTTCTTCTCGTAATTTTTGTTGCTCTTTACCTCTTGCCATGTCTACATACGACACAAATATTTCTCGTGATATTCCCACCGGATCGGCTGATAGTGATGACTGCCTGTTCACATCGCTTCCGTAGGCCCGGCCTCAGTCTCCTCAGAAGCAAATAACCCTTCCTCCGGGGTAACACGGGTTGTTCTACAGGAGTCTATGCATTCTGCCCCGCTGGCTGAATTTAGCATCTTCTAGGGGGTGTCTCTCTAAAAATCATTGTTTCCCATCTCTACAGCCGCTAGTATTTTACTGAGTTGTAACCAACTAACCAGCGGAGGAAATCCACGGAGACTTCTGCGGGAACAGTGGCCAGAGTGAGATCCCGCAGAACGACAGTTCGAGGAAGCTCACGGGCCGCCCGCGAAAAGCGAAGTGGAATTTCCGCAGCGGTGTAAAAAGGACACTCACGCCTTATCAAGCAGCATAGCAATATTTAATCATGTAACTAGTAAACAAATAGAAACACCACTTTTATAAAATGGCTCTTTAGAAAACACCGAACATAAAAGAGGTTGGGACAAAATTAAATTGCTTTACTCAAAAGATGAACAATGAACCGAATTAGCGGAGGAAATATACGGAGACTCCTACGGGAGGAAAGGCCTAGGTGAGACCCCGAAGTGCGATAGCACTCGGAGGCTCAGCAGCCGCCCGTGGAAAGCGAAGTTATCATGAACGAAACTAGCTCCTATTCGTAACAACGTAGGTTAATTTGGTAATACTGAATTACTAACCAATGCCAAATCAGAGCTATAATACGAAAG